>JAVKTQ010000011.1 GCA_031460455.1 Sporomusaceae bacterium | reverse complement strand
AACGGCCTGGGAGGATAGGTAGGCGCCGGTTAGAAAAACCCGCTCGTTTATACGAGCGGGTTTTGTCTGTTTGTAGGAGCTGACCCGACGGGCGTTAGCTCGTAATTTTCAGAAAAATGCTTTCATGAGTATTGATATTTAAAATCTCAAATGGTAAAATTAAATAAAACCATACCAGTATAGTATATTATAAAGGGGGTATTATGTGCAGCTCAATCAAGCGACTGATTATGCATTCAGGGCGTTGCTCCATTTGGCGAAGCTGCCGCCCGGCTCGATCGTCAATACTCAGGAGTTGGCGGCAAGCGAGGCTATTCCTCCCCGGTTTCTCCAGAAGATAACGCGTCCTCTCAGTAAGGCCGGTCTGATACGTTCCCATCGTGGTGTGGAGGGCGGCTTTGCTCTTGCCCGGCCGGCTGCTGAGATCAGCCTTCTGGATATTGTAATTGCTATGGAAGGAAAGCTTGTCGTTCACCGCTGTTTGGAGGAGCGGGATGCCTGCAACAAGCACTGTACGGAAGAGTGCCCGGTCCACGCCGCTTTGGCAAGGTTGCAGGATCAATTGGTCGACGGGCTCCGGCAGGCGAATCTGGCGGCATTGCTGGCCGAAAAGAAGCGCCATAACTGATTTCTAGGTTTATCCCGGAAGTCATTTGACAAGGAGGGGAAAGAATGGATGAACTTTTGTTAGCCCGTTGGCAGTTTGGGATCACCTCAACCTACCATTTTCTGTTCGTGCCGCTGACTTTAGGTCTGTCACTGCTAGTGGCGGCGATGGAAACGGTTTACGTCCGCACCGGCAACGAGCTATATAAAAAAATGACCCAGTTCTGGGGGAAATTATTTCTAATAAACTTTGCCCTTGGGGTTGTGACCGGCCTGGTGCAGGAGTTCGAGTTCGGCATGAACTGGTCGGAGTACTCCCGTTTCATGGGTGATATATTTGGAGCGCCGTTGGCGCTTGAGGCTCTCACCGCTTTCTACCTTGAATCTACCTTTATTGGTATATGGATATTCGGCTGGAATCGCCTGTCTAAGAGGCTGCATGCTGCTGCTATCTGGATCGTCGCGCTGTCCAGCAATCTTTCGGCTTTTTGGATCCTGGTCGCGAACTCTTTTATGCAGGCGCCGGTCGGATATGTGTTGCGCAACGGGCGGGCGGAAATGAACGATTTTGCTGCTCTGCTGACAAATCCGTACGTATGGAATCAGTTTCCCCATACCGTTCTGGGCGGGCTGGTGACCGGGGGCGTATTCGTAATGGCCGTAAGCGCCTACCATTTGCTGCGGCGCAGCCAGGTGGATTTTTTCCGGCCATCCTTCAAAATGGGACTTATCTGTGCTTTGGCCGCAAGTCTGCTGGTGGCAGCCACCGGTCACCGCCAGGCCCAGATCCTCGCCGAGGTTCAGCCGATGAAGCTGGCGGCTATCGAGGCCCTCTGGGAGACGGCCGACCCAGCGCCGTTCACGTTTTTTGCCGCCATCGACAGCAAGAAGCAGGAGAACCGTGGGGAGGTCAGTTTCCCCGGCGGCCTGTCGCTCTTGGTGCATAACTCGCCGACCGGCGAGGTGAAGGGTATCAAGAGCCTCCAGCAGGAGAGCGAAAAACGGTTCGGTCCCGGCTCCTATGTGCCGGATGTGCCGTCCGTGTTCTGGAGTTTTCGGGTTATGGTTGCTGCTGGCATCTGGCTGCTGGCGGTGACCGTTCTGTGCGCCTATTTCTGGCGACGCGGTACACTGGAGAATAAGCCGCTGTTACTGAAGGCTGCGGTGGCCACCCTTGCCGTGCCGTATATCGCCAACTCTACCGGTTGGTATGTGGCCGAGGCCGGGCGGCAGCCGTGGATTGTTTTCGGCCTGCAGCGTGTGGAGCAGGCGGTGTCGCCGACAGTATCGGCGACAAGTATTTGGATTACGCTTATCGGTTTCACGATCGTGTATGGGGTGCTGGCCGTGATAGGAGTATACCTGATGGGCAAGTTCGCCAAACAGGGGCCGGCGGCATCGGTTGAAACGGCTGAGCCGGCTGAAGGCAAGGGGGTGGAACTGTGGACCTGAGTGTTATCTGGTTTGTGCTGGTCGCGGTTTTGTTTATCGGTTTCTTCTTCCTGGAGGGATTCGACTATGGTGTGGGCGTTTTGCTGCCCTTCCTGGGACGCAGTGACAGCGAGCGACGCCTCATTATCGGTTCGATCGGCCCGGTGTGGGACGGCAACGAGGTTTGGATGATAACGGCCGGGGGAGCGCTGTTCGCCGCCTTTCCCCACGTGTACGCCACGTTGTTCAGCGGCTTTTACCTGGCGCTGTTCCTGATGCTCGTCGCCCTCATCGTCCGCGGGGTAGGCCTCGATTTTCGCAGCAAACAGCCCGGCCCCAATTGGCGCAGCACCTGGGATTGGCTGATTTTCGCCGGAAGCCTGGTGCCAGCCCTGCTGTGGGGCGTGGCGGTGACTAACCTCATAAAAGGAGTGCCCATCGACGACAAAATGAATTATGTAGGCACTTTTTTCGATCTGTTGAGCCCGTATACGCTGGTGGGGGGCGCCGCTTTTCTATTGGTGTTCGTCTACCACGGGGCGGTCTATCTTACCCTCAAACTGGAGGATGCTTTGGCACAGCGGGCTCGCCGGGCGGCGCTCGTGATCGGATGCTTTACCGCGGCTGCCTGTCTGGTGTTGGTAGGCATGACCTACATGTATACCGACCTTTTCGCCAGCATCGGCGCGGGCATCAGCCTTTGGGCAGCTGTGGGCGCTTTCGTTCTCAGCTACCTTGCCATGCGGGTCGGCCGCACCGGGTGGGCGTTCGTAGCCAGCGGGCTGGCCATTGTGCTTACGACGGTAGCCTTTTTCTGGGGCCTCTTTCCGCGTCTGATGGTTTCCAGCCTTAATCCCGCTTGGAGTCTTACGGTAGCCAATGCGTCATCCAGCCCGCTCACACTTAAGCTGATGACCATCGCCGCCGGGCTGCTGGTGCCGGTAGTGCTGGCCTATCAGGCCTGGACCTACTGGACTTTTCGCAAAAGGGTAACGTTGCGCGACCTAGAATACTAACAAAAGGCGACCGTGACCCCACGAAAAACAAGGTCACGGTCTTTCGTCTGGGGGGCGGCGATGTTTCATCGCGATTTGTGGAAAGAGGGAAAAAAGCAGGCTTTTCTGCTGGCGCTGCTGACAGGCGCCGGTTTGGCCGCGGGCGGAATTGCGGTGGCCCAGGCTTATGTTTTCGCGCACCTTGTCGCTGGAGTGTTCTTGAAGGGGCTGGGTAGCAGCGAATTAATGCCCTGGATATATGGCCTAATGGCGTTAATGGTGGCAAGGGCGGCCGTCGTATGGCTAATTGAGGCTGTCGGCAGCCGTCTGGCACTGGCGGTGAAAGCCGGACTCAGGAAGCGTCTGCTGGCTCATCTGACCGCTCGGGGGCCGGTGCACGGCGGGGCGGAGAGGACGGGGGAACTTGCCAACCTATTGGGCGAAGGACTGGAAAGTCTCGACGCCTTTTTCGCTCGCTACCTGCCGCAGATGGTGGTGGCTGTGGCCGTACCGCTGCTCGTGCTGGCGGTCGTGGCCCCTATCGACGGCACGGCCGCCTTTATCATGCTGGCGACGGCGCCGCTCATCCCGGTGATGATGGCGCTGATCGGCCGCTGGGCGGGCGAACTGCACCAAAAGCGCTGGCAGGTGCTCGGCAGGCTGAGCGGCCATTTTCTCGATGTGCTGAAAGGGCTTAATACCCTGAAGCTTTTCGGTCGCAGCCGCGAGCAGACGGAAATTATCTTTGCTTACAGCGAGGAATTTCGGCGGCAGACGATGGGGGTGCTGCGGGTCGCGTTCCTGTCAGCGCTTTCCCTTGAGCTTTTGTCGACAATCAGTGTCGCGCTGGTGGCGGTGACTGTAGGCTTAAAGCTTCTGTACGGCGGCATCGGCTTTGAGGGGGCCTTCTTTATCCTGCTGCTGGCGCCGGAGTTTTATCTGCCTTTCCGGTTGCTGGGCAGCCATTTCCACGCCGGGGCAGCCGCCATCGCCTCTGCCGAGCGCGTTTTCGGCCTGTTGGCGCAGCCACTGCCGGCAGGCGTTTTCGGCGTGCTCCCCCTGACAGCCGGCGCGGCTATAACGGTGGAATTGGCTGACGTTGCCTTCGGCTATCCCGGGCGCGATCAGCCGGCGCTGCAAAATGTGTCTTTTACCATTCCGGCCGGCAAGCGGGTGGCGCTGGTTGGGCCGAGCGGCGCCGGCAAAACCACGGTAGTTAATCTGCTGCTGGGATTTGTCGCGCCTTCGCAGGGAAGTATCCGCGTTAACGGGCAGGAGCTCGGACGCATCCGCCGGGAAGACTGGCTGCGCCGTGTCGCCTATATCCCCCAGTTTCCGCACATTTTCGCCGGCACTGTGGCCGACAATATCCGCCAGGACAGCGCGGGTTCGCTGACTGAGGTGGCGGCAGCGGCAGCGGCGGCCGAGGCGCACGAATTCATCAGCCGTCTGCCGCAAGGATATGACACGCTTATTGGCGAGGGAGGTTTGGCCCTGAGCGGCGGTGAGGCGCAGCGTATCGCCATCGCCCGTGCTTTCTACCGCCAGGCGGCGGTGATTATTCTCGACGAGGCGACGAGCGGACTCGATCCCCGGACGGAGAAAGCGGTACGTGCCGGGCTGGACCGGCTGCTGGCCGGACGCACGGCGCTCGTGGTCGCTCACCGCCTGACAACGGTATATACTGCCGATGTGATCGTCGTGCTAACCGAAGGCGTGGTTTGTGAGCAGGGCCGCCATGAGGAACTGATGGCCAGGCAGGGGGTGTATTCCCGGTTGGTGGGCGCCTACCGGGGAACGGCATGAGATACCTGGGGCGTCTTCTGGGGCTGGCCGGCCCTGCATGGGGCCTGCTGGCGGCTTCGGCGGGTATCGGTTTCCTGGCGGTGGCGTCTGGGGCAGGAATGCTGGCGACAGCCGCGTATCTCATCGCTATGGCGGCGTTGTCGCCGCCGCTCGCCGCCCTATCGGTTTCGATTGTCGGCATACGGTTGTTCACACTGCTGCGGGCCGGGGCCCGGTACCTTGAGCGCTATCTGTCGCACGACGCCACACTGCGGCTTTTGAGCGCCCTGAGAGTGCGGCTGTACGCAGCCCTCGAGCAGATGCCGTCCGCCCGTTTTGCCGGGATCGGCGAAGCCGATTTGTTCGCGCGCCTGGTCGCCGATATCGACAGGCTGCAGTTCTTTTACCTGCGGGTTGCGTTGCCGCCGCTTATCGCCATTTTGACGGTGGCTGGCCTGGCGTGTTTTCTCGGCGTGTTCGCCGGGCAGCTGATTTACCCCGTACTCATCGGGTTTCTGCTGGCCGGGGTGGCGCTACCGTTGATCTTTTACCGTCTGGGAGCCGGACTGGGCAGAGAACTGGCGACCGCCGGAGCCGGGCTGAATAAGGCGGTAATCGATAGCTTGCGCGGCTGGCGGGAGCTGGCGGCCGCAGGCGATACGGAGCGCCAGCTCGAACGGGCGACCCAAGCCGGCGATAGTCTGGCGTTTGCCCAGAGACGGACGGCTGGCCTGACAGGTATGGCCGACGCCGCCAGTGGTCTGGTGATTAATATTACGGTCTTAGCCGTCTTTTTAGTTGTGGCCGAGATGGTGCGGGGCGGGCAGATCGCCGGCGTCTATCTTGGGGCGCTTACCCTGCTTGTCCACGGGGCGGCCGAGGCGGTGCTGCCGCTGACTGCGTCTTTTCGTTACTGGGGCGAAAGCCGGACGGCGGCCGAACGCATTTTTTCCGTGCTTGCGTCCGGACCGGTTGTTGAGAAGCAGGCCAGTGAAGAGCCACCTGTGGCGTATGACCTGGAACTGCGCGACGTCCGTTTCCGTTATCGATCAGACGGCCCTTGGGCGCTCGACAGCCTTTCCCTTTCGTTGCCGGCAGGCAGCCACGTGGCGGTTGTAGGGGTCAGCGGAGCAGGTAAAAGTACGCTGGCTCGTCTGTTGCTGCGCTTTGACGAGCCTGAGAGCGGCAGCATTCTCCTAGGAGGGCGGGAAATATGCGAATATGGGGTGGCGGCCGTGCGGGCAGCGACTGGGGTTATTGAGCAACATAACCATCTTTTCAACGCCAGCGTCGCCGATAATATCCGCCTAGCCGATCCGGCAGCCGGTGAAAAGGAAGTTGCCGCCGCCGCCAGATATGCCGGACTGGGGGCTATTATTGACCAGTGGCCGCAAGGACTGGCGACGCTTGTAGGGGAGAACGGCCACTGCCTGTCAGGCGGTGAGCGTCAGCGAGTGGCGATGGCCCGTGTGTTGCTCAAAAAACCGGCGATCGTCATCCTTGACGAACCGACCGCAGGCCTCGACCCGGCAAACGAACAAGCGCTGATGACCACGCTCCTGGCCAGCATGGCCGGGCGCACAACCATCCTGATAACTCATCGGAT
Organism: Sporomusaceae bacterium; assembly: GCA_031460455.1. Classification (NCBI taxonomy): domain Bacteria; kingdom Bacillati; phylum Bacillota; class Negativicutes; order Selenomonadales; family Sporomusaceae; species Sporomusaceae bacterium. The sequence goes on along the minus strand of JAVKTQ010000011.1, from coordinate 114,500 downwards.
GTCAGGACTTGCTGCCGTGGATACAGTCGTCGTTCTCGACCAGGGGCGGGTGGCCGAACAAGGGCATTTCGACGCACTGATGGCCAGAAGAGGCCTGTTTTACGAAATGTGGCGAATGGAACAAGACGTATTCTAAGACGATAAAGGGCGAAGACGTTTAAGTCTTCGCCCTTTTCGTGTCTTCACTTGTCGAAAGCGAGCAGGATGACCGGATTGCCGAATTTTTTCGCCAGCTCGCCCTCGTAGTCTTTGATGGCGGCGAGCTGATCCGACGACAGTTTGGCCAGCGGTGCGTTGAGGTCCATTATTTTCGATATCCCCTTTCCACAAGCTTTTTTGTTCATAACATCTCCCAACAAAGGCGGTCTATACGCAGTTTTGGGAGGGTGTATTTACTAAACGCAAAAAAAAAAAACCGGAACCTTGCGGTTCCGGTTTTTTCTACAGGCGGTTGCTGGCATTGAGGACATTCTTGATTTTATGCTTGACCATATTTTTGATCGCTTCGCGGGCGGGGCGCAGGTAGTCGCGGGGGTCGAACTTGTCGGGATTCACGGCGAGAGCTTCGCGGATGCTCGCGGTCATCGCCAAGCGGAGGTCTGTGTCAATATTGATCTTGCAGACGCCCATGGTGCCGGCCTTTTTGAGCATCTCCTCGGGCACGCCTTGCGCGTCTTTGATCTGTCCGCCGTAAGTGTTGCACTTGGCGACAAATTCGGGCAGGACGGTTGATGCGCCATGGAGGACGATGGGGAAGCCGGGTAAGAGCGCGGCTATTCTGGCGAGACGGTCAAAATCAAGCTGCGGTTCACCTTTGAATTTATAGGCTCCGTGGCTGGTGCCGATTGCGATAGCCAGCGAATCGACCCCGGTGCGGCGGACGAAGTCGGCGGCCTGATCGGGGTCGGTATAGGTGGCATCCTTGGCGCTGACGTTGACGGCATCCTCTACCCCGGCGAGGCGGCCGAGTTCGCCTTCGACGGTGACGCCGCGGGCGTGGGCATATTCGACCACCCTCTTAGTCAGGGTGATATTTTCTTCATAAGGATGCTTGGAGCCGTCGATCATCACGGACGTGAACCCGCCGTCGACGCAGGCTTTGCAGATCTCAAAATCTTCGCCGTGGTCAAGATGCAGGCAGATCGGCAGCCCGGTGTCTTCGACAGCCGCTTCGACTAACTTCATGAGGTAAATATGTTTGGCGTATTTGCGAGCGCCTGCCGATACCTGCAGGATCAGCGGGGCCTGTTCTTCTTTGGCGGCGTCGACGATACCCTGGATAATTTCCATGTTATTGACGTTGAACGCGCCCACGGCGTATTTACCATAGGCTTTTTTGAACATTTCCGCTGACGATACCAACGGCATAGAGATCCCTCCTAGCTTATTGTCCGCGTTAATTATACCACATTTTCCAAATCAGCGAAAAATAGCGCTACAAGATTCCGATCAATATATTCACAAATCAGCGGTCTCGCCGGAGACCGGTCTTGACTGCAGCTCAGCCAACAGATGGTCCATATCCGGAGGCAGGGGGCTGGAGAGCGATACCCGTTGACCGCCGACCGGGTGGGGGAAGGCCAACGCGGCGGCGTGAAGGGCCGGCCGGCCGATAAGGGCGGTGGAACCTCCATAGAGATCGTCGCCGATAATCGGGTGCCCAATGTGGGCAAGGTGGACACGAATCTGGTGCGTCCGGCCCGTAAGCAGGCGCAGGCGGACTAGGCTGTGCGGACCGGCCGCAGCAACGGTTTCGTAGGCGGTGGAGGCAGCTTTTCCGTCGGGGCAGACGGTGCGCTGGATGATGCTGCCGGCAAGGCGGCCTATAGGGGCATCGATTACAGCGGTCGGAGGGTGGGGGTGGCCGGAGACGAGGGCAAGGTAGGTGCGCTCGAGGGGCTTGCCGCCGTCGGCGAAGAGGAGGTGCTGAATATAAGGGTTCTTGGCGATAAGGATCAGTCCGGATGTGTTGCGGTCCAGGCGGTGTGCCGGATGAAAGGCGCCGGCCTCGCCGCGGGTGCGCAGGTGATGGACGACGGCGTTGGCCAGAGTAGGTTCCGGCGGGCCGCTTGCCGGATGAACAAGCAGGCCGGCGGGCTTGTCCGCCACCAGCAGGTGATCGTCTTCGTAGCAGACGGTGAGGGCCAGAGGAATGGGTTCGATATGGCTCTCGTCAGGCCAGGTTATTGTGAGGACATCGCCCGGTGATACGACCGTCTGCCAGGTAACGGGTATGCCGTTAAGGCGGATGGCGTCCGGGCAGCGTTTCAGCTTGCGGCGGAGGGTGAGGGAGAAATTCAGCCTCCGAAGGAGTTTGTTCAGGAACGTGGGCTGTTCGTCGCCGGAGAGAATGAAGGAGAACATGGCTTCAGTCCTTTACAGGTGCTTGTATTAGTATTTCGATTTCCGGCGCCCCGATTCCTGGCGATGACAGCATGCCGGCCAGGGGCTGTGGGAAATGCCGGGACGGGCAAAAAAAAACCTGCCCTCGCAGGCAGTTTTACAGTATATCCTGGATCAGCGCGATTAGCTCGGCCATATGTTCCCGTTCGGCGGTCATGGATTCTTTGAGGTAATCGCCCATCGGATGCCCCCGCCACCCATAAACGTCGGCAAAGCGACGGTGTCGGCGACCCAAGGCTGAAAGAAGGGGCAGAAGAGGCAAACGGCTGCCGCAGTATTCCTGGCCGGTCTCAGTACTGTCGCTGTCACGCAGACTCATGCCGTGTTTGCTTAGGACGGCCGCCATGAGATCGTCATGGAGGGTGATCATATGGAGGACGTCGAGGTAGCCGTTCCAGTGGTCAACGGCCATGTCGTCCAGGGTATCCCGGGCGGTGCCGCTGGCATGGTCGGCGGCTTCCAGGGCGGTGCGCAGCAGATCAAGCTGCTCGCAGGCTTCAAGGTGCAGGCGCCGCAGATGCTCAGCGTCCACCGTCATCGGCCTGCGATCGCGGTTCTTTTTCACGGCAAACCCTCCTAACAGGGTGGTTGATATATCTTATGCCGCCGCGAAATGGATGTGAAGACAGCGCCCGGACCGCCGGTTATTTAAATGGGGCGATAAACCGGATCATTTTGATGGGAATATGCATTGACAGGCAACGATGGCGGACATTTACGTTGACGATGACGAAGTCGCAGCCTACGTAGCAGAGAGTGCCGCAGAAAGATTCCTTGCCGCAGATACGGGCGTCGACGGAGAAGATTACTTCGTCGCCAATCAGGCAAAGGATGCGGTCTTTGAGGCTTTCGCGATGGAAGTCGTACATCTTGTACGGCATGGGCTCGTCGCAGCAGACGTCTTTCATCATGTAGTCGTCGCAGCCGGGCTCCATGTTGTCATCGCCTTGATACCAGTGCGGGTATTTGCAGTCCATAGGCCTTAGTATCCTCCTTTATTATTTTATGGAGAGATGGTATAATTTTTTTGCTGTCTACCTGCTACATCATATGAGAATCTGAAACATAATGTTACTTTTGTCAACATCCGGGAGGTGGGGGTTTGCTGCGTTTTTTAATGCATACCGAGAAAGGTGTCCTCATTATATTGACGCTGACTGCCGTAATGTGGGGTGGTAATGCGGTGACCGCCAAGTACGTCGTGGGCGAACTGCCGCCGGTTACCACCGCTTTTTTTCGTTTTGCCTGGGTCAGCGCCATATTGCTTGCGCTCGTCTGGCGTATGGAAGGGTCGAAGTGTCTGCCTGAACGGCGGCAGTTGCCGGGGATTCTGGCAATGGCTGCGACCGGCATTTTCGGACACAATTTTCTGGTTTACAGCGGGGTCAAATTGTCCACCGCAACCAATATGAGCCTGTTTGCCGCCGTAAACCCGGTTATCACCGCCTGCTTGGCCGCCATATTCCTGCATGAGCGCCTGGCGAGACGGCAGATGCTCGGGGTAGCGCTATCCTTGGCCGGGGTGGTGACAGTTATCACCCGCGGCGACTTAAGTGTGCTCACGGGTCTGAGATTCAACATCGGCGACATATTGCTGGCGGCCGCACCGGTAGCGTGGGCGGTTTATTCCGTCGTCGGCCGCCGCGTGATGAGAGGAATGTCGGCGCTGGCGGCGACGGCGTGGGCAAGTGTGGCCGGGTCGGCATTATTACTGGTCGCCGCCTTGTGGGAAGGGTTTGACGGCAGTATCGTCCTCAGCCCGCTGGGGTGGGCGAGTATGGCGTATATGATTATCGGCAGCGGGGTCATCGCTTTCTACTGGTGGAACCAGGGAGTGACGGTAATCGGTCCCAGCCGGGCGGCCGTCTTTATGAACTTAATCCCCGTGTCCGGCATGTTTTTGGCGGCGGTATTGCTGAATGAAGCCGTATCTGCCGAGCAGTTGATTGGTGCAGTCATGATAATCGGCGGCGTCTGGCTGACGACGCAAAAGACCTGACACCATCCTTTGCGAGCAGGATAAAGTGTCTTCCATCCCGAATAATCACAACACATGTTATTTAGGGAGGACATCATGTCTCCTTCGATTGTGACTTTTTGGGGCGCACTACTCGGCTGGTTACTCATGCCGCGAATTAGAAAAAACCGGAGTATTCGCGCTTTAAGGCCTGTCTGGGCTTACACCTGCGCAATACTTATCGCCTCGGCGGTTATGTACTTTTTCGAATATCATCGCGAGGCATGGCTGTTTGTTCTCGGGATGGTCGTTCAACTCATGGTATTCACATCAGTGGCCTGGATAAGGCGTACGGCGGCCAAAGCCAGCCGCAAATAGCCGACGCGCGGAGGTTAGCATGGAGATTGGTCAAAATGTTAATGTTGTACTGTACGGCTTCCTGGTATGGCTGATAATTGCCCCGCGCCTGAGTGCCGAACGGTACGGAGACGGGTTCCTCGCCTATATGGCAGCCTTGCTGCTCAGCCTGATCGCCAGTTCCGAAATAATGATGGTAAAGCCGGTGGCCTTCTTTTTTACTGTCGGTGGCGTCTTTGCCTTTTGCTATGTGCTGGCCCGCTCGATGGTAATGGTCAAAATAAGAAAATGAAACCGGCCGGCGTAACTGCGGCCGGTTTCACTCATTAAAAATAAAAAATTACTAATAAATAATAATTCTCAAGAAGGAATTTTTGAAACAACGGAGTAATACTATTACTATAAATAGAAAAAATTCGAGGAGGATCCGAAAATGAAAATTGCCGATGTCGTACAAAGCGCAGACTGGAAAACGGAGAAGCACGTCCCGGTAATCGAGGCTCCGGATAGTGCGCAAGCGGGCGGAAAATTCACTGTCCAGGTGTCGGTAGGCAAAGAAATAGCCCATCCCAACACGACCGAGCACCATATTCGCTGGATCAAGCTCTACTTCAAGCCCGAAGGCGGAAAATTCGCCTATGATCTCGGTGGCTACGAGTTTTCCGCCCACGGAGAATCGGTGGAGGGGGCCAACAAAGGTCCCGCCTTTAGCGAGCCCCAAGTGACCGCGGCGATAAAGCTGAGCGCCTCAGGAACCCTTATCGCCGAGAGTTACTGCAATATCCACGGTTTATGGGAAAGCTCAAAAGAGATTAAGATTACTGCTTGAAGTAGATAACCCAAGGTTGGCTAGAAAGCCCTAGATGCACGTCCTGACTACCCTGGCTTTATCAGCGTTCTATGCTGTAGGCGATAATCGCACGTGCAGTGTACGGGGCGTCCTTCAGAGCGCGCTGCGACGACGGCCCTTGGATGGGCCTAGTGCCGGACGCGCCATGGATGGCGCTAGCGTCCGGCCGCGTACTCGTCCGTACGCTAGCAAGCGCTCTAAGGAACAACGCCGCAGATGGGGCTTTATCGCCAACCTGGACCCGGCTAAGGCCGGGTTTCCCTTTTACCTGGCGCATCCATAGCCGCAATATTCTGAATGTGCATTCCCAGGAGGAAATTGTACGCGCTTGGAGAATAATAACTCCTATTGTGCAGCAGAAGGAAGGTAATGGATATGGCGCTAGTTGTAAAAAAGTTCGGCGGCAGCTCAGTTGCGACAACGGAGAAGCTTATGGCGGTAGTCCGGCGCGTCCTCGCCGATAAAAAGCCGGATGACAGGGTGGTCGTAGTAGTATCGGCCATGGGTGACACCACCGACGACCTGATCCAGATGGCCAAAGCGGTGAACGATAAACCCTATGGCCGGGAAATGGACATGCTGCTGGCGACGGGTGAGCAGGTTTCCATCGCTCTCCTGGCGATGGCGTTTGCCTCGCAGGGACAGCCGGCGGTATCGCTCACCGGTTTTCAGGCCGGGATCGCCACCACCGACGCCTATAACAAAGGGAAAATCAAGACCGTTAAGCCGGACAGGGTATTGGCGGAACTCGCGGCGGGGAAAATTGTCATAGTGGCCGGGTTCCAGGGAATAACGGCCGGCGGCGACATCACCACATTAGGGCGCGGCGGCTCAGACACCACCGCAGTGGCGCTGGCCGGCGCCATGCAGGCCGACATCTGCGAAATATATACCGATGTTGACGGCGTGTACTCCGCCGACCCCAGGGTAGTTAAGACAGCCCGGCGGATGAAAGAGATAACTTATAACGAAATGCTGGAGATGGCCAGGCTGGGAGCGGTGGTCATGCAACCGCGCTCGGTCGAGATGGGCAAGCACTACGGAGTACCCATCCATGTCCGCTCGACCTTCAGCCGCGAGCCTGGGACAATTATCAGGGAGGTATACACTGTGGAAGAAAAAGAGTTTATCATCAGAGGCGTAACCCACGACTCCAATGTGGCCAAGGTAGCCATTCTGGGAGTGCCGGATCGTCCGGGCATCGCCTACAAGGTTTTCTCCGCCCTGGCTCAGGCCAATATCGACGTTGACATGATCGTCCAGAGCATCCGCAACGCCGACAAAAATATCAACGACATCGTCTTCACCATAGCTCAGCCGGACCTGCCGATCGCCAGACAGATAATCGATGAGGTTGGTAAAACGATCGGCGTTCTCGGCGTGGTCGTGGACGAAAATGTAGCCAAGGTGTCGGTGGTGGGAGCGGGCATGTACGGCAGCCCGGGTATCGCCGCCGCGATGTTCGGCGCCCTGGCAGACGCCGGCGTCAACATCGAGGTTATCAGCACATCGGAAATCAGCATATCCTGTCTTATCCAGGGCGACAAGGTCAAAGAAGCCGTCGCCGCCATCCATGCCCGTTTTTTCAAGGAAGAGGATAACGGCAAGTAACTCTGCGGATTCTTAAGACAGCGCCGCGACGGCGCTGTCTTTTTTATGCCACAATTCTAACATTATGTAACATGAATAATTTGGATACATTTCCATGTAATTAATTTCAAGCGGGATGACTACATAGACGTGAAGGAATTATGTAAATTAAATAGAATTATGCTTAATATAAAAGGCTTATAATCGCAACCGACGCGAAAAGAGTTAGCGGGGTGACTACTCGGAACCGCGGCGGAAATGCGTTATAGGATAACCGGCGGCAACCCGGAGACGCCTGACTGTGAGGAAACGTGGATACTCACGCTGAGGGCTCTTCAGGAAAGCGGCGGGTTATAGGTAACCATCAACAAACAACACCCGCAAAAAAACTGAGGAGGCAAAAAACCGTGAAAAAGAGACTTCTTTCGGCTGCAATCATGGCTGCTCTTACCATTTCGACCGCTACCGCTTTTGCCGCTCCCGTGATTACCGGCGACGCTCAGACCATGATCCAGACCACCAAAGGCAGCGGCGATTACTCTGACGCCCGTATCCGCCTGAACTTCGATTTCGACATGGGTGAAGGCATGTACGCTCACGCCCGCCTCATGGGTATCGACCAGCAAATGCAGGGCACCGGCCTCAACTATGCCGAAGCCGGCACCGGCTCCAAGGGTTCGGAAGTCAACATGGAGCAAATGTATATCGGCTCGAAGTTCGGCCAAGTTGACGCCAAATTTGGCCGCCAACCGGTTTCCGTAGGTCAAAACATGCTGGCCGACGTTAACGGTATCCAGGGTATCTCGCTGGCCGGCAAAGCCGGTGACTTCAACCTCTACGGTTTCGGCGGCCGCTCCGTGAAAGACGACGTTCTCGCCGCCAGCATCGACACCAAGGTGCAGGCAATCGATATGGGCGCCGGCTACCTGAAGCGCGAAGACAACAAATACTGGTCCGTAAACGCCGGCGGCAAGGTTGCCGAAAACGTGGGCCTGACCGGTATCTATATGAAGAACAACACCGCCAAAGCTGACGGTTACATGATTAAAGCCACCGTTGGCCAAGCCGCCAACAAGGGCGACTTCAGCTACGCAGTATCCTTCCGCGACATCGAGAACAACGCTGTTGACGGTGACTGGGTGACCAACGGCGCGCTCGCCGACTCCAAGGGCGTTCGTCTCGAAGCCAAATACAAGCCTACCAACAACGCCACCCTGTGGGTATACCAGGACATCACCAAGAAATCCAGCGATGCTTCCATCAAACCGAACCAGTTCCGTGCCGAACTCGACTTCAACTTCTAAATCGGTCTTCAAAAGCGGCCCTTTACGGGGCCGCTTCTTTTTGTCCAGTTTTTTCAATGTATGTGAAGGCTCATTTTAGCCATTCTATAAATGGGTACCCCAAAAATCGCAAAGGGAGGTTTTGCTTAATGTCGAGGAGTCGGAAACCTGTCAACCCCCAGGCGCAGAAAGCTCTCGACCAGCTGAAGGTGGAAACCGCTGCCGAACTCGGCTTGCAGAATTACCAGAACACTTACAAGGGTGCCCTGACCTCGGCGGATAACGGCCGCGTCGGTGGCAACATGGTCCGCAAGATGATCGAGTCCCAGGAAAACAAACTGGGCGGCGGCCAAGGCGGCAGCCAACAGGGCAAATCCGGACAGACGCTCACCAGCAAGAACAACATTGGCAACTGACGACCGAAAGGCAGGCCGCAAGGCCTGCTTTCCTTTTGGGGAAGATGGCACTTTTCACGTATGTTTACGTCGGGAGACAGGAAAATAGCGCCAAATAAAGAATCAAACATTATCCATATCTTCAGGAGGGATAAAATGCCGAAAAAGTGGTTAAGCGAAAGTGAGGCGTTCGCGTACCTCGCCGCGAGGACAGAGGGAAGGCTGGCGACGTGCGGCGCCGACGGACAGCCCTATATAACCCCTCTCAATTATATTTTCCATCGCGGCAGCATTTATTTTCACTGCGCCCCCAAAGGGCACAAGCTTGACAACATTGCCGCCAACAACCGCGTTTGCTTTGAAGTCAGCCAGTCCGACAAACTGGTATTTTCCGAAAAGGCCTGTGGCTGCTCGACCCGCTATACCTCAGTTGTCGTATTCGGGAAAGCCCGCATCGTCAACGACGAAGAAGAGATGATCGACGTTCTGAATACGCTGACCGCGCGTTTTGCCGCCGGACGGCCGTTCGCGGCCGTGGACGCCACGATGCTCAAGGGCTGTGTTGCCGTGGCCATCAGCGTGGACAAAATCACCGGCAAGATGAACGTAGATCCGGGTGCCGCGACCTGACGCTGACAAGGTAATAGGAAAATATTTTCAGGTTAGACTAACGATATTGAGGCAAAAGGGGTGGCACCGATTGGCAACGGCACTCATAAAAAATCTTGGCCGCCATGTAGGCGAAACGGTGACTGTCCAGGGCTGGCTGTATAATCTTCGGTCCTCGGGCAAAATCGCTTTTTTGATCGTCCGTGACGGTACCGGCCTTGTGCAGGGGGTAATGGTTAAGAAAGAGGTCGGAGACGACCTATTTGCGCTTGCCGCCACACTTACTCAGGAGAGCGCGCTGAAAGTAAGCGGCGTCGTCAGGGAGGAGCCCCGAGCCGTCGGCGGCTACGAGCTTACCCTCACCGGGCTCGAGATCGTCAGCATCGCCGAGGAATACCCGATAACCCACAAGGAACACGGGGTCGAATTCCTCGCCGAACGTCGCCATCTGTGGCTCAGAACCCCGAAACAGACAGCCGTTATTCGCATCCGCTCCGAAATCGAACAGGCTTTTCGCGATTTCTTTTATCAGCGTGATTTCGTGCTGGCCGACGCGCCGGTGATAACGCCGGCCGCCTGCGAAGGCACCACAACGCTGTTTGAGATCGACTATCACGGCGAAAAAGCCTTCTTGTCCCAGAGCGGTCAGCTTTATAACGAAGCTACCGCAGCCGCCCTCGGGCGCGTATATTGTTTCGGGCCGACTTTCCGGGCCGAAAAATCGAAAACCCGCCGCCACCTGATGGAGTTCTGGATGATCGAGGCCGAAATGGCCTACTTCGACATCGACGACAACATGAAGCTTCAGGAGGAAATGGTCTTCTACGTCGTGCAGAGGGTACTGGAACGCTGCCGGCAGGAACTCAAGACGCTGGAGCGGGACGTTGCCAAGCTGGAGGCCATCAAACTGCCCTTCCCCCGCATAAGCTATACGGAAGCGGTAGAACTGCTGAAAAAGGCGGGTGAGGAATTCGTCTGGGGCGACGATTTCGGCGCTCCTCACGAAACGATCATCGGCAGCAACTTCGACGCTCCCGTATTCGTCCACCGCTATCCCACCGCGATCAAGGCGTTTTACATGAAACCCGACCCCAACGACCCCAAAGTGGTATTGGGAGCTGATCTCATCGCCCCGGAAGGGTACGGCGAAATGATCGGCGGCGGACAGAGGATCGACGACCTCGCTCTGCTTGAACAGCGTCTGGATGAACACAAGCTGCCGCGCGAGGCGTTCGAATGGTACCTAGACCTTCGCCGCTACGGAGCCGTCCCCCATTCAGGGTTTGGCTTGGGCATCGAACGGACGGTGGCCTGGATCTGCGGACTCGACCACATCAGGGAAACAATCCCCTTCCCGCGGATGCTCCATAAGATGTACCCCTGATGTATACTGGATTTTTCTTGACCGATGGCAGGAATAATCGCTAACGTGCCAAACGTTAAGATAATATTGGCAAAAAACATACTGTGACTGATTGAGGAGGAAAATAATATGCCTTACGGTATCGCTGCATCCCACATGGCCGGCAAAGCGGCCACCGACAAAATCTTCGGCGCGGCGGCCGCCGCCAACGCCGCCAAAGCCAAAATCGGCAAAGAGAACGTAGTTGACGCTACAATCGGGGTATTGCTCGACAACAGCGAAAAACTCGTCATCCTGCCCACCGTTGAAAAAGTTTACAAAAGCCTGCCGATGACGGAGCTTGTCCCCTACGCTCCCATCGCCGGTATCCCCGATTTCCTCGACAAGGTCCAGGTGGCCGCATTCGGCGACAATCGCCCCGAAGCTTACACCAAGGCCGTCTCCACTTCCGGCGGCTCGGGCGCCATCCACCACACCATCTGGAACTACTCCGAGGTTGGCGACACCGTTCTCACCACCGACTGGTACTGGGACCCATACAGCGTTCTGTCCGACGCGCTGATGCGCAAACTTGACACCTTCTCCCTGTTCGACGCCGGCAACAAATTCAACGTCAAATCATTCGAAAGCAAAGTTACCGAACTGCTGGCCAAACAGAACAACATCGTCATCCTGCTCAACACCCCGGCCCACAACCCGGTAGGCTACAGCCTCGACAGCGCCGAGTGGGACCAGGTGCTGGCCGTTCTCAAGAACGCCAAGAAAGACAAGAAAATCACCCTATTCGTCGACGCTGCCTATATCGATTTCGCCGGCGAGAAGAACGCGAGCAGGGCCTTTATGAAGAAATTCGGCGGCCTGCCGGAAAATATTCTCGTAATTATCGGTTACAGCATGTCCAAAGGCTACACCGTCTACGGAATGCGGACAGGGGCAATGATCGGCATATCCGCCAGCCAGGACGTCATCAACGAATTTGCCAATGTCAACCAGTACCTCAGCCGGGCCACCTGGTCGAACATCAACCGCGGCGGTCAGCACCTTCTCAGCGCCATCTACAAGGACGACACCCTCCAAGCGGAACTGGAAAAAGAGCGGGCCGCCTATTACCAGATGATCGCCGAGCGGGCAAACCTCTTCACCGCCGAAGCCAAAGAAGCCAAACTCAACATGCTCCCGTACATCGCCGGCTTCTTTCTGTCCATCCCGGCCCAAAACCCGGACGCAGTCTGCACCAGGCTGCACGCCGACAACATCTTCGCCGTACCGCTCGCTAAAGGCGTGCGCATAGCCGTTTGCGCCCTCCCGTCCGGCAAAATCAAGGGTATGCCGACCAAGATCGCGCGGGCCATGCTCGAGGCGGACAAATAAAAACACCCAGGAAGCCGGACGGGCAGTCCGGCTTCCTTTTTTTCCCGCATGAGAGAAGAGGCTGCTTTGGCAATACTATCGCCAAAGGAGGCTGATGATATCCGTGGGACAGTATCACGAAAACTGGATCGACGACACCCCCCTGGAATTTCCGCGGACCGGTTTCTGGATCGTCCACCTTTTCGGTGCGGTGATGCTCTTCATCCTCGGTATGCGCTTCGCCGTCCACCGCGCGCCGCTGTCGATCATGGCCTACCGCTTTATGCGCATGCTCAGGCAACGTTAACAGGGCGGGATGAGGAGGAGTGAACAAGAGTTCACTCCTCCTCACGTAAGGCCGAAAAAAGGAGATTATGCTGCCGTTATCTGGCGTTTTTGGCACTAATCCTATATACTATTTTACAAGGAAAGTATTTATCGGCAGCCGCTTGTGCGCCCAGCCAAGATCCCCGGCGAATAAATAGCGGCAGGATGTATAGAATGGTTATTAGGTTGCAGTTGCAGAATACCGGGCGGTCGGCGAGCGCCTCGTAAAGGCGCGGCCCCGCCTGATCGGAGGGGGACTCATTGGTTACAGTCCAAATTGGCGATACCAGCCGCGAGTACGATGCAGGCATGACGTTGCTGGACGTCAGCCGGGACGTGGCTCACCTTTTTACCTCGCCCATCGTCGCGGCGAATATCGACAACGACGTCAAGGATTTGCAGACCGCCGTCAGGGACGGCGGTCGGGTATCTTTCCTCGACCTAACCAGCGAGGAGGGGATGCGCGTATACCGCCGCAGCCTGTCCTTCGTCCTCGTCGTAGCGGCCCGCGACCTTTTCCCCGCCGCCGAAGTTACCGTTGAACACTCGCTCGGCAAAGGGCTTTACTGCGAACTCCATCTCGACCGCGAATTGACCGCGGAAGATATCGGCCGCCTCCAGGAGCGCATGCGCCGGATCGTCGACGAGAACCGGCCGTTTGTCCGCCAAAGCATGCTGCGCGCCGACGCCATTGCCCTCTTCAAGGCGTCGGGCCAAACCGACAAAGTCAAACTGCTCAGCCAACTGCAACGCGAACTTGTGAGCGTGTACTACTGCGGCGACGAGTATGATTATTTTTACGGGACGATGGTGCCGGGCACCGGTTATCTGAAGATATTCGAGCTGAGATACCATCCGCCCGGTTTTATCCTGCGCTTCCCGGAGAAGGACGCCCCCGCGGTCCTGCCGCCGTACGTCGGGCAGCCTAAACTGTTCAAAGTGTTCCAGGAAGCCGAGCAATGGGGAAAAATCCTCCGCTGCCCATATGTGGCCAATCTCAACGAATACGTCGAACAGGGCCAGGCAGCCGAGATCATCCGCATCGCCGAAGCCCTGCACGAAAAGAAACTCGCCCAAATCGCCGACTACATCAGCTCACACACCAGCGATGTGCGGGTTATCCTGGTCGCCGGGCCTTCCTCGTCCGGCAAAACCACCTTCGCCCAGCGCCTCAACGTGCAGCTGAGGGTCAACGGCGTCAGGCCCGTGCCCATCTCCCTCGACGACTACTTCGTCGACCGCGACCATACGCCCCGGGACGAGAAGGGCGACTACGACTTTGAAGCCATTGAAGCCATTGACCTGGAGCTCTTTAACGAGCATCTTGTAAGGCTCCTGCGGGGCGAACTGGTCAAAATGCCCACTTACAACTTCATGTCCGGCCAGCGGGAGTACCGCGGCCGCCGCATCCAGCTCGAACCCGACCAGCCCCTCATCATCGAGGGCATTCACGGCCTCAATGAGCGCCTGACCCGCGCGGTGCCGCGGGAAAACAAAATAAAAATTTATATCAGTGCCCTCACCCAGCTTTCGATCGACAACCATAACCGCATCCCCACAACCGACACGCGGCTCATCCGCCGGATCGTGCGCGACAGTCAGTTCCGCGCTCACGACGCGCTCAAGACACTGGAAGTATGGCCCTCGGTAAGGCGGGGCGAAGAGCGCAACATATTCCCCTTTCAAGAAGATGCCGACATCATGTTCAACTCGGCCCTGATCTACGAGTTGGGGGTACTGCGCAACTGTGCCGAAGGACTGCTGCAGCAGATCGGCCCCGAAAGCCCGATGTATTCGGAAGCCAAACGGCTCCTGAACTTCCTGCGTTACTTCACCCCCCTGTCGGAAGAAGACATCCCGGCCAATTCGATACTTAGGGAATTCGTCGGCAAAAGCTGCTTCTACAACCCATAACAAAACCCCCTGGCGCCACGGCCAGGGGGTTTTGCTTGTTACTTACTTGCGGTTGGCTTCGAAGAACTTCAGCGCCACGTCCGGGAAGACGGCGTACGACAGCACATCTTCAATCGAGGCATTGGGGTAGCCCTTTTCGGCCAGGGCCTGCTTGAGGCCTTCAAGCTGCGGCGGGATGTCGTCAGCCGGGCGGTGGGTGATGATCTCCTCATTTTGGAGGATGATATCGGCCACCTCCTTGGAGATCGGCGCCGGGGTGCGGCCGTACTTGCCGCGGGCCAGGTCCTTGACCTCGCGGGGCACGTTCTTGTATTTGCCCATGATGACGTTGAAGGCTGCCATCGAGCCGACGATCTGGCTGGTGGGGGTAACGAGGGGCGGGTAGCCGAGATCGGCGCGCACTTTGGGCATCTCCTCGATCAGCTCGGGATACTTGTCGGCCATGCCCATTTCCTTCAACTGGTTGAGCAGGTTCGACATCATGCCGCCGGGGATCTGGAAGGACAGCACCTTTGTGTCGATATCGATGGCGGTGTTGAGCTTGAAAGTCTCGGCCAACTGCTTCTTAACGCCGCGGAAATGGTCGGCGATGGGGTACATGGCTTCCTTCTTGAGGCCGGTGTCGCGTTCGTGACCCTCGAAAGCGGCCACGATCGCCTCGGTGGCCGGCTGGGCAGTGCCGAGAGCAAAGGGGGACAGCGAGCAGTCGACGATGTCGACGCCGGCTTCGGCGGCCTTGAGGTAGGCCATCGATGCCATACCGCTCGTGTAGTGGCTGTGCAGGTGGATGGGGATGCTGATCTGGGCTTTGAGGGCCTTGATCAGTTCGAAGGTAGTGTAAGGCGCCAGCAGGCCGGCCATATCCTTGATACAGATGGAGTCGGCGCCGAGGTCGACAAGGTCTTTGGCCACTTTAACGAAATTGTTGTTGTCGTGGAAGGGGCTTATCGTGTACACGAAGGCCCCTTGGACGTGAGCTCCGGACTGTTTGGCGGCCCGCATCGCCGCTTCCAGATTGCGGACATCGTTAAGCGCGTCGAATATGCGCATGACACCCACGCCGTTGTCGACGGCCCGCTTGACGAATTCCGTTACGACATCGTCGGCGTAGTGGTTGTAGCCGAGAACATTCTGGCCCCTGAGCAGCATCTGCAGGGGAGTCTTCTTCAGGTATTTTTTGATGGTGCGCAGGCGCTCCCAGGGATCCTCGTTTAGGAAACGCAGGCAACTGTCGAACGTTGCGCCGCCCCATGACTCCAGCGAGAAATAGCCAATCTCGTCCAGCTGCTCCAGCGCCGGAATCATATCCGACGTGCGCATGCGGGTGGCGGCCAGCGACTGGTGGCCGTCACGCAAGACTGTTTCGCAGATCTTTAAAGGATTCTTATTAGCCAAAATACTGCCTCCCTTGAAAAAAAGTCCGCAATAAACTAATTCTACCCTATTATTTGCCAGCGTGCAATCGACCGGGCATGTATACATTAAGTGCGGTCGAGCTTGCGCGCCAGCAGAGTAGCGATGGGCCCCTCCCCGGTTAACGAGGGAGTAGCGGTCTCGTGGCTCAACCGCGCGAGGAGGGAATACACCTGGGGATTCTCCGGGGGGATATGGCTGACCGAGGTCTCAGAATAGGCGTTGACATGGCGGGCGCCCTCCTCAGGCGGCAGAATGCGCCCCGGTCCGCCGACACAGCCGCCCTTGCAGGCCATGCCTTCGACAAAGTTAGCCGCGAAATCGCCCCCCTTCAACTCCTCAAGCATTTTTTGGCAGTCGGGGATGCCGTCGACCTGGCGGGCTACGAATTTTTCCGCCCGCCTGGGGATGAGCTTGGCGAGGGTGGCGGCCACGGCAGCGCTTACGCCGCCGGTGCGGCCATAAACCCGGCCGCCCCACGACGCCTGGGCATTCTCTTCGTCAGGCTGGTCGGCGGGGTCGATGCCTGTGGCCTCAAAGATAGCGGTAAGCTCCTGGAAGGTGAGGACGAAGTCGACGGCCCCGCTGAGACCAGGGAGGGCGGCTTCCGATTTCTTGGCGACGCAGGGACCGATAAAGACAACATTGGCGTCTGGCTCGAACGCTTTGATGACCCGCGCTGAGGCCACCATCGGCGAAACGGACGGGGAAATGTGGGCCAGGAGCTCGGGGAACCGGTTTTCGATGAGCTTTATCCACACGGGGCAGCAGCAACTGGTGATGAGAAAGTCCTGTTCCGTCTGCACATGCTCGTCATACTCGAAGCATTCCTTCATCGTGATGAGGTCGGCATAGAGAGCGGTCTCCACCATCTCGGCAAAGCCGATCTTCAGCAGAGCCGACCGCAGCTTGCCGGCGGTGACTGCCGGGCCGAACTGGCCGGCAAAGGCGGGGGCGACCGAAGCGTATACCGGCCTGTCGTTCTGCCGGAGGAGATTGATGAGGGGAACGAAATTGGACTTCTCGGCCAGCGCGCCGAAAGAGCACGCTTCCACGCAATGGCCCTCGCCGAGGCACCGCTCGTGGTCGATCCGCACCCGGTCAAAATCGTCGCGGCTGATGGCGCCTACCGGGCAGACGCGCTGGCAGTTCCGGTCTTCAGCGGCGCAGCTCTGGCAGGCGCCGGGGTTGGCGATGACAAACGGCTCGCTGGCCATGCCCATCAGGGCTTCGGCGTCATGGTCGCCGATGACGGTATCGCTGTCGTGGGGGTCGAGGCCCATGGCGATGCGGATCTGGTTGGCAACCTGGCGGCGGGTGATCCGATCGGAGAACTCGGCGTGAACCATGCGGCAGATATCCTCGCGCCGCTCGAAAAGCTTGCCTTCCCAGGCAGCCTTGGCAACCTGGTAGAGGATGCGGGGTCTGATATTGAGGGCGGTGGAGCTTGTAGGCATTTTAATCACCTCGGCATAAGCGATTTGTAGTATTATTAGTTTATTTATGCCAAGCTTACTCTTTTTCCTGTTTTTTTCCGTGGCTCCGTAGCGGCAATATAAGAGAGGCTCGATTAGTGAAAGCGTGTTGATACCGTTGATATCAACACGCTTTTCCCGTAGCCGTATCAGCTTTCTTTCCTCATGACGCCAAGGATACAAACCTGGAAGGCTGCTGGCCAAACCGAAACGGTTACGGGTCAAGCGAATTGAATAATGTATACGTGTATACAAAAATTATGCCACAGATTCAAATGGAAAGTCAACGAAAATATTCCAAAATTCAGAATACGACACAGATCATCACCTGCCGGCCGGCAAAAAAACAACCGCGGCTTTTATGCGCGGTTGCAGCGTTATTACGGGGCGGCTAGCCGTTGACGAGATGGCAAGCCACGAAATGGTCGCCGCGGGCGAGTAAAGGCGGGACATCGCGCCGGCAGCGGTCGAAGACCCAGGGGCAGCGGGTATGGAATTTGCATCCGGGCGGTGGATTGAGGGGACTGGGGACATCGCCGCCGAGGATGACGCGGCAACGTTTTTTTTCCACCAGCGGGTCGGGGATTGGTATGGCCGACAGGAGCGCCTGGGTATATGGATGCTGCGGGTTGGTATAAAGCTCGTCGACCGGAGCGATCTCCGCCAGCGTGCCGAGGTACATGACGGCTACGCGCCTGCTTATGTGCCTTATCATCGAAAGGTCGTGGGCGACGAAAAGGTAAGTGAGACCGTACTGGGCCTGCAGATCCTGCAGCAGGTTGACAACCTGAGCCTGGATCGACACGTCGAGGGCGGAGATGGGCTCGTCGCAGACAAGAAACTCCGGCCCGGCGGCAAGCGCCCGCGCGATGCCCACCCGTTGGCGCTGACCGCCGCTGAATTCGTGCGGAAAACGGTTGGCATGTTCGGGGCTGAGGCCGACCTGACCGAGCAGGTGCATAATACGCTCCCGGCGTTCGGCGCCGGCGGCAAGGCCGTGGATATCAAGCGGCTCGCCGACGATGTCGCCGACCGTCATGCGGGGGTTAAGCGAGGCGTAGGGATCCTGGAAGATCATCTGGATGCGGCGGCGATATTGGGCGCCTTCCGGGCCTGCCAGGGCGGCGTGAACATCCTGTCCGCGGAAGAGGACCTCGCCGGCGCTGGGAGTATAGAGGCCCACAAGGGTGCGGGCGACAGTCGACTTGCCGCAGCCGGTTTCGCCCACAAGGCCGAGTGTTTCTCCGGCGGCGACAGAGAAGCTGACATCTTCGACTGCCTTGACAGTCGCGCGGGGTTTGCCCAACAGGGTGCGGGCGGTGACAAAAAATTTGCTGAGGTTTTTTACTTCGATCGATGGGGCGCTCATGCGGGCAGAACCTCCTTTACCGCCCTGGCGGGCAGTGTCCGGGGGCATTCGGAGTGGTTGAGCCAGCAGCGGCTAAGGTGATCTGGCCCGGCCGCGATGAGGGGCGGCGCTTCTTCGCAGACCTTCATGGCGAAGCGGCAGCGGGGCGCGAAGGCGCAGCCAGCCGGCGGAGCCAGCAGGTCGGGCGGCTGGCCGTCGATCGACGTGAGGCGCGAGCGGGCGGCGTCAAGCCGGGGCACCGAGTCGAGCAGACCGAGGGTATAAGGGTGGCGGGGCTGGGCGTAGAGCGCGGCGACCGGGGCGGACTCCACGATCTGGCCGGCGTACATGACGAGGACCCGTTCGCAAAGGCCGGCGACCACGCCGAGGTCGTGGGAGATGAGGATGATGGCTGTGCCCAGCTCGCTGTTGAGCTTTTTCATCAGATCGATTATCTGGGCCTGGATGGTGACGTCAAGAGCGGTGGTCGGTTCATCGGCGATCAGGATGCGGGGATTCATGGCCAGAGCCATCGCGATCATGACCCGCTGGCGCATGCCGCCGCTGAGGTGGTGCGGGTACTGGCCCAGCCGCACCTCCGGGGCGGGGATGCCCACCAGCCGGAGCATGGCCACGGATCGCTCGGCGGCCTCTGCGCCGCTCAGCCGCTGATGGGTTGTGAAGCACTCGGCAAGCTGGTTGCCAACGGTCAGCACCGGATTGAGCGAAGTCATCGGATCCTGGAAAATCATGCTGATGGCGTTGCCTCTCAGCTTGCAGAGCGCCTTCTCGTCCATTTCGGCAATGTCTTCGCCGGCAAACAGGATGCGGCCGGCGGTAATCTCCCCTGGCGGCGTCGGGATGAGTCCCAGCAGCGAATTGGCGGTGACGCTCTTGCCGCAGCCCGACTCGCCCACGATGCCGATAATCTCCCCTGCGGACAGGGTGAAGCTGATGTCGCGGACGGCCTGGACGGTGCCGGCGTAAGTATGGAATTTGACGGTCAGGTTTTCAACGCTGAGGAGCGGCTGCATCTTGGCACCTCCGGCATTATTTGCGCATCCGCGGGTCGAGGGCGTCGCGCAGCCCGTCGCCGAGGAAGTTGAAAGCCAGCATGGTCACGCTGATGGCCAGCGCCGGGTAAAGAAGCTGGAAAGGATAGGAGCGCAGGCCGGCGAGGCTTTCCGACGCCAGCACGCCCCAACTGGCCATGGGGGCGGAAACGCCGAGGCCGATGAAACTGAGAAAGGCTTCGGTAAAAATTGCCTCCGGGATGGAGAGGGTAAGGGTGACGATAATCGGCCCCATGCTGTTGGGGACAAGGTGGCGGAGGATTATCCGCCGCGACCCGGCCCCTACCAGGCGGGCGGCCAGCACGTATTCCTGTTCTTTTATCGCCAGCACCTGGCCGCGGACGATGCGGGCCATGCCCAGCCAGTAGACCAGGCCGAGGGCGATGAAGATGTTGGTCAGACCGGGTTTGAGGACGACCATCAGCAAGATAACGAACAGCAGCAGCGGGATGCCGTACAGGATATCGACAAGGCGCATCATCACACTGTCCACCCGGCCGCCGAAGTAGCCGGATACGCCGCCGTAGACGACGCCGATCGTCAGATTGATAAGGCTGGCGACGATGCCGATGGACAGCGAGATGCGGGCGCCGTAAAGCACGCGGGTGAAAAGATCGCGACCGAGGTTGTCGGTGCCGAACCAGTGCTGCGCGGAGGGAGGCTGATTGGCGTCGGCCAGCACCTGATCGGAATAGGAGTAGGGTGAAAAGAGGGGGCCAACGGCGGCCATCAGAGCGATGAACACGATAACGGCAAGGCCGGCCATGGCCAGCTTATTTTTCTGGAGGCGGCGCCAGGCGTCCTGCCAGTAGGTGGTATTCGGACGGGTGGGATCGGCTATGGCCGCGGCGGTGTTCACGGGGGTAAAGTCGGGCGCGGTTGGCACGGCTATTCCCCCTTTCCGCCGCCGAGCTTGATGCGGGGGTCAAGCCAGGCGTAGGCTATGTCCACGAGAAAGTTGAGAATAACGAGCAAGGTGCTGTAAAAAATGGTGATACCGAGAATCACGGTGTAATCGCGGTTATAGATGCTGGTAACGAAATGGCGGCCGAGCCCCGGAATGGCAAAGATCGATTCGATAACGAAGCTGCCGGTCAGAATGGCGGCTATCAGCGGACCGAGATAAGTGACGACCGGGATGAGGGCGTTTTTCAGGGCGTGGCGCCAGACGACGACGAACGAAGTCAGGCCTTTGGCGCGGGCGGTGCGGATAAAATCGAGGCCCAGCACCTCCAGCATGCTCGACCGGGTGAGGCGGGCGATAAAAGCCATCGGGAAAGCGGCCAGGGCCAGCGCCGGCAGGACGACATACTCCGGGCCGCCCCACATGGCGGCGGGGAAGAGTTCGAGCTTAAGGGCGAAGACGTAGATGAAGAGTGTGGCGAGGATAAAGCCGGGCACCGAGATGCCGATGGTGGCGGCGAACATGCACAGGTAATCCGGCCAGCGATTCTGGCGGAGCGCGGCCATTGCCCCCATCGGGATGCCGCAGGCCAGCGCGATAGCCACGGCGGTCAGGCCCAGCTCTGCCGAAACCGGGAAGCTTTCGGCGATTATATCGTTTACGGTCCGGGCTTCATATTTGAAGGAGGGCCCCAGGTCGCCGCGCGCGACATTGGCGAGATAGTCGGTGTACTGTTTGAAGAGGGGATCGTTGAGATGATAGCGCTCATTGAGGTTTTTAAGCACCGCTTCCGGCAGGTTTTTCTCGGCGGTGAAGGGGCCGCCGGGGATGGCATGCATCAACAAGAAGGTGGCGGTGGTGATTATGAACAGCACTAGCAGCATCGACACGAAGCGGCTGACGGTATACTGCAGCAAAGCGGCTGACCTCCTCTTGCAGTTATCTATTACCTTGTTCTCTGTCAGCGCCGATTATCCTCGTGACTGGGCGACATGTATTTTATGTCATACCGCCGGGTCACGAGGGAAAAAAGATGCCACGCCTTTACCGGCGTGGCATCAGTCGGGTCATTTTTATTCCACATAAGCTTCCTTGAAGAAATAGAGGCCGGTGATTGAGCGGACGTACCCTTTGACGTTCGGTTTGACGAGGACGGCGTTGGTGTAGTAGTAAACGGGAGCGATAACGGCTTCATCCATGAAGATTTTCTCCGCCTCATGCATGAGCCGCATCCGAAGCCCCTGGTCGTTCGTCTCCTTGGCCCGCTTGATCAGGTCGTCGAATGCGGGATTTTTGTACTGCGAATCGTTGGTCCCGCTGTCGGAAACAAACATGTCGAGGAAGGTCATCGGGTCGAGATAATCTCCCGTCCAGCCGTGGCGGGCCACTTGATAGTCGCCCTTGGCGCGGGCGTTGATGAACACCTTCCACTCCTGGTTGGCCAGTTGCACGTTGACGCCCAGATTCTTGCGCCACATCTCCTGGACCGACTCCGCAATCGCTTTGTGGCCTTCGCTGGTGTTATAGATGAGCGTCACGGGCGGCAGTCCCTTGCCGTCGGGATAGCCCGCCTCGGCAAGCAGTCGTTTGGCGGCGGCAACATCGTTGTCGGCGAAGAAATCGCCGCCCGCCTTCCGGAAATCGGTCCCCGGCGCGGCGTCGGCCAGGCCGGGCGGGACCCAGGCGAGGGCCGGCTTCTGTCCGCCGCGGGTGACATTCTGAACGATCGCCCCGCGGTCGATAGCAAGGGCGAAAGCCTTGCGGACCTTGACGTTGTCGAACGGCGGCTTTGTGACGTTGAAGCTGAAGAAATAGGTGGCTAGCAGCGGTTCGAACCTGAGCTTGCCCTCCTTGAGCAGACGGGGGATATCGCTGGCAGGCACGTTGCCGCCCAGATCGATCTGGTTGTTTTCAAACATATTCAATTCGGTTGTGGCGCTGTCGGTAAGGACGAACTCCATTTTCGCCATCTTGACCTTGGCCGCGTCCCAATAGTGTTCGTTCTTGGCGAACTCGATCTTGCTGTTGTGAACCCAGCCGGTTACCTTGAATGGGCCGTTGCCGATCAGCGTCTTGGGGTCGCTGGCCCACTTGTCGTTGGCGGCGGCGGTCTTACTGTGAACCGGGTAATAGGTATGGAAGGCGGTAAGGGTCAGGAAGTAGGGGGTGGGCTTCTCCAGCGTAACCCTGAGGGTGCGGTCGTCGAGCGCCTTAACGCCGACGCTGACCGCCTCGGCTTGCCCCTTGTTGTATTTTTCGCCGTTCCTGAGGTAATAGAGCTGATAGGCGTACTTGGCGCCGAAGGAGGGAGCGAGAGTCGATTTCCAGGCATATTCGAAGTCGTGGGCGGTCACAGGGTCGCCGTTCGACCATTTGGCGTTGGTGCGCAGAATGAAGGTATAGGTGAGACCGTCGGGGGACACATCCCACTTCTCGGCCACGGCCGCCGCGGGCGCGTCCTTGGCGTTAAGCACCGTCAGCCCCTCGAAAATTTGCGCCTCGATGATCGCCTCCGGCGAGCCTGTAGACTTGCGGGGATCGATGGTCTCCGGCTCGGTGCCAGCCGAGTAGCGCAGATATTTGCCGCCAGGCTTGGTCGCTGTGGCGCAGCCGGCGACTGCCGCCGCGGCCAGGGCAAGGATTAGTGTCAGGATCATTATCTTGTTGCGCAACTTGATTCCCCCTACCCGGACTTTTCCTCTAGTATTCTCTGGCTGTCGGTTTTTCCCTCCTTGGAAAATACGGCCGCCCCGCGCAAAGGTCGCAGGCTGTAACCCTGCGACCCCAACAACCTTGCGCCTGTATCACACCAGAGGCGTGCTAACCACTTTGTTCCTGCCGCCCTGCTTCGCCTGATAAAGGGCGCTGTCGGCGACGGCGATGAAGCCTGCGGCGTCGGGCGGCGCAGCGTTCACGGCAGGATCGTAGGTCGCCACCCCCAGGCTGGCGGTTATGCGGGCGGTGAAAGTGCCGGCATTGTCGGGGAAGGCGCCTGTCTCAACTGTCCGCCTGATCTTCTCGGCCAGGGCGGTGGCCTCGGTGGCGCAGCATTCCGGCAGGATGACGGAAAATTCCTCGCCGCCGTAACGGGCCGGAAAATCGATCGTCCTGGTATTCTGGCGAAGGATGTCGCCCAACTGGGCCAGCAGCTTGTCGCCGGTAGGGTGGCCGTAAGTGTCGTTGTAGGTCTTGAACTTGTCGAGGTCAAGCATAATGAGGCTCAGAGGCCGTTTCAGGGTGGAGGCCCGCCGCAGTTCGGCGTCCAGGAACATATCGAAGTTACGGCGGTTGGCCAGACCGGTAAGACCGTCAGACAGGGCCATAGCCTTCACCTGGTTATACAGGCTGGCCTTCTCCAGTCCGAGGGCAATTTGTTGCGCCATCAGGGTGGCGAAGGGGCTGCGTTCGAATCTCTCCGTATTGACGCGCCGCCGCCAGCCGAGCAGTATGAGGCCGAGCAGCCGGTTGTTTACCGGCAGGGGCATCACCATGACCGGCCCCGTAGCGTTATCACCGCACAACCCTTTTAGCGGCGGCGAATCTCCCGAGGGCAACATTACCGGGGTCATGGTGGCGACGAGCGTCGCCAGTTCAGGATAAGCGCCCAGATCGATATCTGCCGGCCGGAAGCTCAGCCCCGCGGCTGCTTTAAAGACCAGCGTTTCATTTGTTTGGCCGCCGGCGAGAAAAGCAAGCGCGAAATCGGCGTCGAGAGCCTGGGCGGCGAAGGGCAGGCACTGCTCGAGAATAGTATCCGGATCTACCGTCGTCGCGGACGCCTGCGCAATCCTGTACAGGTATTGTTCCTCATCGAGACGGGTTTTGGTTTGTTCGTGGAGAGTAGCGCCGGCCACCGCCGCGCCGGCGTGATAGCCGAGCGCCTTGAGCAGAAGCACGTCGCGCGGGGTAAAAGCGCCTTTTTCGCTTGAGTAGGCCTCGACAACGCCGATTATCTCGTGATCGTTGACCAGCGGGGCGGCGATGACGGACCGGATGCTGGTAAACACCAACTGCGGCCGGAAAAGCTCGGGCTGGAGCAACAAATCGTCGACGGTGAGGGCGGTCTGCGTTTCGCACACCTGCGCGGCCACACTGTTCTTGAGCGGCAGATAATCCGGCGGCGTGTTCATGCCGTAAGTTGCCGCCACCTTCAGGATCGAGCGGTCCTCGTTGAAGAGGGCGATGGTGCACTGCCGGGCCCGCAACATGCCTGCGACCATATCGGCGATAGCATCGAGAGTCTCGCGCAAATTGAGCTGTGAAGAAATTATCATCCCCACGTTGGCGAGGATATCTTCGAACATATTGCGCTGTTCCTCCGACTCCCGGAACAGCCGGGCGTTGTTCTCCGCCAGCCGTTCCATATCCTCCTTCAACGTCATGGCGTCCGCGAACGGCTGGCGGATAAGGACGACGTGCAAGGTTCGCAGGATGTAGAGATTGGCGAGAGCGGCAAAAAGATGCGCGGCGATATTGAGGCTTTCCGGGGAATGGCCGGCCACCGCGAAGCTCAGATCGGCCAGCGCCCCGAACAGCACTGCGGTATGCGGCAGAACGCCCACATTATTAGTCGGCCTGCTGAGAAGAATAATAAATGTCGCCATGTTCGCTGCGCCGGAGACGTAGGGGCTATAAACCGCCACCGGGTGGTCGGGGCTGTCGATATTGTAGAGGTAGGGCCAGAAGTCGGGGGCGATAAAAATGTCGGCCACTAGGCCGCCGACGGCCACCAGAGTGCCGCACAGGAGAGACCCTCCGGAAGCAAGCTGGCAGGTGATACCGTTGCGGTCGGGCAAAGTGACGGCGGCCAACAGGCCGAAAGACCACACAAGTCTTGAAAACAGCCAGGCTGTCACCCATACGTGGGTAGAATCCACGCCCACAAGCGGCAACCTCGGGTACGCGATCAGGTGGACAAGGGTGAGGATGACCGAACTGAGGACCACCAGACTCACGACGGCCACGCCGATACGAATTGGGCCGTTGCTGTACCAGGCGATGAAAAAAACGACACAGCCGAAGGCGATGCTGCTCACTTCAAGAACGGTGTGCAGCCCGATTACCCGCGGAGCTTCCAGCGTGAGCGACGTCAGTCCCCCGAAGATCAGAAAACCGAACAGTCCTGCGGCGATAAACAAGATGGCCCGTCTGGCGCCGACGGGGCTGGAAGTTTGCATGGCCAATACGATACCCTCCTTTGAAGAAAAAGTTTACGATAATCTCCTTCTGTTATTATGATATGCGGCCAATGATCTCTGGGTTTGGCGGAGGGGGCTCTGAAGTGGAGAAAGTTTGCCCGGTATGTAACGGCCTCACGGAGGTAGCGGCGAGGTGTCCGCGTTGCGGCCGGTCGCTGGCCGACGGCGGGGCGCTGGAAAATTATTTCGGGCCGTACAGTCCCTACATGGATGCGACATCCCTGCAGCAAGGCGCACCGGATACCCAATGCGTGCACCTGATCTACTGTCCGGGATGCGGATACGACGTCCGGACGGCGTGGGAACTGGTGACAGTATGAGCGGATTTTCCCGGCCGGACGTTTTGCGCGACTGATGGATAAAGTCGCTGTCGGCGTCGAAAACTATCAAAAAAGAAAGAGGTGATTTTGTGTCAACAGTCAATCCTCTCGTCAAATGCAGCGTTGATCAGTGCACGCACTGGATGCCGGGCGATCAGTGCATGGCGGCGAAAATCGCCATATACAACGATGAAAGGGGCGGAGCCTCGCGCTCGTCGGCCGAAACCCAGTGCAAATCCTTCCATGCCGGCAAGGGAGTCGGCGACTATGTCGGGGCGCTCCACAACGCCAACGTGGGCGGCACGGTAAAGGCCGCCTTCGTCGAGGGCACGCAGATCACGCCATCGGTAGAATGCTACGTGGACAGCTGCCAACACTGGGATAAGGGCAACTACTGCCACGCGTCCACCATTGAGGTCAATGGCCCGCATGCGGCGAAAACGGTCGACACCGACTGCGAGACATTCAAACCGCGGTGAAAAAGAGCCGGGACATCAGTCCCGGCTCTTTTTAGCCGATTTTCCCACAGTATGTCTTAACTCTGCCGCGACCGCTGGCGATGGCGAAGGTCGGCGGCCACTCTTTCGCGTTTTCGCCCCGGCGGGCATATGATAGAGAAGGGGGGGCGGCTGTGCTCAGTGCTTGTGATGGCAGCCGCAGTCACAGCCCTCAGAGTGGGGGGGCTTGACCGCGTCGTCGAGTGCGGCCTTGACCTGGCCCTTGACGTGATCGATGTAAAGGCGGCGGAGCTTGGCCTGCTCCTCCTTTTCGGGTTCGGTCAGAGTCCCCTCGCGTTGCTTGCGGGCCAACTCGTTGATGCGGGCAATTACTTCCGGAGTAATCACAGCTGTTCACCTCGGTATTACCAAATCATGTCTAATACTAACAAATTCTCGGCTGGCGCGCAAGCCGCAGGCCGAAGCGACACAGGCGGTGAGAGATTATGCGCGATCTGATAATAATCGGCGGCGGACCGGCCGGGATGACAGCCGCGGTGTACGCCGCCCGCAAAATGCTGGACACCCTGCTGCTCACGAAGGATCTCGGCGGACAAATGATGTGGACGCGGGAAATAGAAAATTACCTCGGTTTTCAGTACATCAGCGGGCCGGAACTGATCGGCAAATTCGAAGAACACGTCAAACGCTATCCGGCCAATATCGTATACGAAGAAGTAACCAGGCTGGAGCGGTCAGGCGACGGCGCCTTCCTCGTACGCTGCGGCGACATTGAATATCGGGCCAAAACGGTGATAATCGCCTCCGGCAAGCGTCCCCGGAGGCTCGGCGTGCCGGGAGAGATTGAATACACCGGGCGCGGGGTAGGCTACTGCGCCACCTGTGACGGACCGCTGTACGCCGGCAAGGCGGTAGCGGTGGTGGGGGGCGGCAACTCAGCCCTGCAGGCCGCCATCGAACTTGCCGCGATCGCCAGCGAGGTAGTCCTGGTGGTGCGGGGACGGTTCAAGGCCGACCCGGTCGTCGTCGGGAAACTGGAGGCGAGCAGAAAGGTCGAGGTACTGCGGGGCTATGTCGCGCGTAGCATCTACGGCGGAGATACGGTCGAAAAATTCGTGGTGGCGGCCTGCGACGACGGAAGGGAAAGGGAACTGGCTGTCCAGGGAATCTTTGTCGAGATCGGCCTCGACCCCAATACCGAATTCGCCGCTGGCGTTGCCGACTTAAACGAGTATAAGGAAATCGAGGTGGACTGCCGCACGGCGACCGCCGTGCCGGGCCTATTCGCCGCTGGGGACGTGGCCAGCGGGCCCGACAAACAAATCATCATCGCCGCCGGCGACGGCGCAAAAGCGGCTCTGGTGGCGTACGAATACCTGCTACACAACTATTAACGTAAAAAGCTTAAGACATCCTGACGCGTCCCGCCGGGCGCGTTTTTTCCTTTAAACTGCCCTTGAACAGCAGGATTTTTTTCTCCCGTTTCCGAATACCAATATATTGTATGGACTAACTTCATATCGCACTGTCAATGTTGACATCTTGGGTATACTCACTACAAAATCGCAGCCTTGTTCCGAGGCTGCTTTTTGTGGAAGGTATTGCATAAATATAATTTATTTTGTATATTTATTCTAAAGAAGGTGATGGCATGTTCGAATACCATGAGCCGCAATCGCTGGCCGAGGTCACTTCGCTTCTCGCCGCTCACGGCGAGACGGCTCGCGTGCTGGCCGGCGGGACAGACCTCCTGGTGCAGATGCGCAAGGGTCGCCACCAGCCACGCCACCTGCTGAATATCAAAACCGTTCCCGGACTCGATCAGATAAACGTCGCCGAAGATTGTGTGGAAATCGGCGCGGCGGTGACGCTCAACGACGGGGAAAAGTATCTGTCGGCCTACCCCGAATACGGTGTGCTCTGCCAGGCTATGCACAGCGTGGCCTCCTGCCAGATCCGCAACCGGGCGACCCTGGCCGGCAACGTTTGCAACGCCTCGCCGGCGGCCGACACCGTGCCGGCGCTGGTCGTACTGGGCGCCAATATCAAAATCCACGGCACCCATGGCGACCGCCTCGTGCCGGTGGAACGTTTCCTCACCGGGCCTGGCCGCACCGTTCTCCTCATCGGCGAGGTGGTGAGCGCCATAGTGCTGCCGCGGATGAACGGCGGGGGCGGCAGAGGCGTTTTCCTGCGCAAAGCCCGCCGACCGTCGCTCGATCTGGCGACCGCCAGCGTCGCCGTATACGCCGCGGGCGGCAGCTGTCGCATCGCCCTTGGCGCGGTGGGGCCGACCGTTATCCGCGTCCGCGAGGCCGAGCGCCTGCTCGCAAACAAGGGCTTCACGGCAGCCACCGCGGCCGAAGCAGCCCGCCTTGCCCGGCTGGCGGCCAGGCCGATAACCGATGTGCGCGGTTCGGACGAATACCGCCTCGAACTGGTGTCCGCCCTGACCGAGCAGGCGCTGCTGACACTGACGGAGGAGGTGAGGGCGTGAAGACAGTAACCCTGACAGTTAACGGACAGTCCGAGAAACTCACCCTCGCACCCCACCGCACGCTGCTCGATATACTGCGCGAGGATCTCGGCCTCACAGGCGCCAAGCGCGGCTGCGAAGCCGGGGAGTGCGGCGCCTGCACCGTCATCTTGAACGGCAAGCCGGTCAACTCCTGCCTCGTGCTGGCCGTGGAGCTCGACGGCGCCGAAGTGCTGACCGTTGAAGGCCTCGGCGGTCCGGAAGGGCTCGACCCGCTGCAGCAGGCTTTTGTCGACAACTTCGCCCTCCAGTGCGGCTACTGCACCCCGGGGATGATTCTCATGGGCAAGGCGCTGCTCGCCCAGAATCCCCGCCCCAGCGAGGCCGAGGTCAAGGAATTCATCAGCGGCAACCTCTGCCGCTGCACCGGTTACGAGAATATCGTCAAAGCTATCATGGCCGTTGCCGCGGGAGGTGAGCGCCATGGCTGAGCACCGGGTACTCGGGAAAAGCGTGCCGCGCCAGGACGCGGTCGATAAGGTCACCGGTGCGGCGCGGTTCGTTGACGACATCCAGTTCGGCCCCTCGCTGCTCCACGCCAAAATACTCCGCAGCCCCCACCCGCACGCGCGCATTCTCGCCATCGACACCGCCGAAGCGGCCAAAGTACCGGGCGTCAAGGCCATTGTCACCGGCCGGGACTGCCGGCATTACATCGGGCTCTATCTCGCCGACCGGACAGTCTACGCCACCGACAAAGTCCGCTTCGTCGGCGAGCCGGTCGCGGGCGTAGCCGCCGACAGCATTGAAGCCGCGAACGAAGCGGTAAAACTGATAAAAGTCGAATACGAGCCTCTGCCGGGCGTGTTCGACCCGGTTTCGGGCGCCCTCGGCCGCGATGTCCTGGTGCACGAGACCCCGGCGTCCAGCGACCTGTGGTGGCAGGGCCTGCCCTGCATCACCACCAAAGCGCCCGGGACGCTGCTTCACGAGCACCTCGGCGAGTATACGTGCGCGCCCTTCATCCACCCGGTCCCCGGCACCAATATCTCCAACCACTTCAAACTGCGCAAGGGCGATATAGACAGAGGCTTCGCCGCCGCTGATGTCGTCGTGGAGAACGTCTACACCCTGCCCCATATCCAGCACTCCCAGATAGAGCCCCATGCGGCGGTCGCCCAGGTCGACCGGGCCGGCAAGGTTACGCTGTGGGCTTCCAGCCAGTCGCCCAACGCCGTACGTAAGCTCATCGCCACCGCCTTCGAGTTGCCGATGAGCAAGATCCGCGTCATCACCCCTTACGTCGGCGGCGGCTTCGGCGGCAAGGCCGGGGTGACCTGCGAGGCGCTCGTCGTGCCGCTCGCCATGCGTCTGCCCGGCTATCACGTCAAGCTCACGCTGACCCGCGAGGAGGTCTTCCAGGCCACTTTTGTCCGCCAGGGGCTGGTGGCCAGGCTCAAGACGGGGGCCGACAAGACCGGCCGCCTCGTCGCCCTGGAGGCCGAACTCTTCTGGGACGGCGGCGCATACACCGAGTACGGCGTCAACATCACCCGCAGCGGGGGTTACTGTTCGTCAGGCCCCTACGAGATACCCAATATCAAAACAGATTCCTACTGCGTGTATACCAATCACCCGGTCGGCGGGCCGATGCGCGGCTTCGGCATGCCGGAAATCCACTGGGGGATCGAGCAGCAGATGGATATCCTCGCCGAAAAGCTGGGTATCGATCCGCTGGCTTTCCGGCGCATGAACGCCCTCCGCGAAGGAAGCTTGGGCGCGTTCGGCGGGCCGATGGAAGGGGCGACGCTCGTCGACACCATCGACGCCGTGGCCGCGAAGTGCGGCTGGGGCGGTCCGGTGCCGTCCGCATCCACCGCCCATAAGCTGCGGGGCCGGGGAATAGCCTGCATGTACAAGGCGCCCTCCATGCCGCCCAACGCCCAGTCGTCGGCCATCATCAAGCTCAACGAAGACGGCACCGCCCACGTCCTGACAACCGCCATGGAAATCGGCCAGGGCTCGCTCACCGCCCTCGCCCAGATCGCCGCCGAGGAATTGGGGCTCGCGGCCGACAAAGTTGTCGTTACCCTCCCTGATACCGACTATACTCCCTACGAGTGGCAAACGGTCGCCAGTCGCATCAGCTACTCGGCCGGCAACGCCGTGCTGGCGGCGGCCAGGGACGCCAAGGCCCAATTGCTTGCCGTGGCAGCGCAGGTGCTGGCCATACCGGCGACCGACCTCGTCATCGCAGACGGACAGATATTCCCGCTGGCCAACCCGGCCCGCAAACTGGCGGTCAGCGACATCGCCATGGGTTACCTGCTGCCTGAAGGCGCGATCGGCGGCCCGGTCATCGGCCGGGGGGCGTTCATCCCCGCCGGCATCACCGGCCTCGACAAAGAAACCGGCCAGGGCGACAAACCGGCCGCCTTCTGGACCTACGGCACCCAGGTTGCCGATATCGAGGTCGACGCCAGGACGGGGGAAATAACCGTTCTCAAAGTGACGGCCGCCTATGAGGTCGGCAAAATCATCAACCCTGCCATGTGCAAAGGGCAAGTGCAGGGCGGCATCGTACAGGGCCTGGGGTCGGCGTTGTACGAGCACCTCGTGCTGGTTGACGGAAAGCCCCTCAACAGCGACTTCGTCGATTACAAAATCCCCACCGCCACAGATACCCCGGAAATGGACATCATACTCCTGGAGACGTCGCCCCAGGCCGACGGTCCCTTCGGCGTCAAAGGCATCGCCGAACCGACGATGGTGCCGACCGCCCCGGCCATCGCCAACGCCGTGTATCACGCCACCGGCGTACGCATCTTGGATCTGCCGCTGTCGGCGGAAAAGGTGCTTGCGGCGCTGAAGAAGAAGCAGACACGCGAAAATTGACTTTCGCGTGTTCGCCATGGCCGCCGCCCGGCGGCGGTCAAAAATACATAATAGGAAGGTGCGACTCAAGGTATGGAAAGACGAATCATTCAAGTTGAAGAACGACTGCCCCTCGCCCAGACGATCCCCCTCAGCCTGCAGCACTTATTTGCCATGTTCGGCGCCACCGTCCTCGTCCCGTTCCTATTCAAGGTCGACCCGGCAACCTCCCTGCTGATGAACGGCGTCGGCACCCTCGTCTACCTCTTCTTTTCCAACGGGCGCATCCCGGCCTACCTGGGCTCGAGCTTCGCCTTCATTGCTCCCGTCTTCGCCGTCATGGCGGTGCCCAGCCTGGGAGGATACGCGGCCGCCCAGGGCGGATTCATCATGTTCGGCATATTCTTCGTCATCGTCTCATTCATAATCAGAGTCGCCGGCGTCCGCTGGCTGGACGTCGTCTTCCCGCCGGCCGCCATGGGCGCCATCGTCGCCATCATCGGCCTTGAGCTCGCGCCGGTGGCCACCGAAATGGCCGGCCTCACCGGCAAGCTCATCGAGCAACTCAAGATCCCGTATGCCACCGCCGTCACTGTCTCGATGTTCACCCTCGGCGTCACCATCCTCGGTTCGGTGCTCTTCCGCGGCTTCCTGTCCGTTATCCCCGTTCTCATCGGCGTCATCGCCGGTTATGCCCTGTCGCTGGCGATGGGCATCGTCGACCTCGGCGCGGTCGCGGCAGCTCCCTGGTTCGGCATGCCTACTTTCTACGCCCCGGTATTCAACATCTCCGCCATCCTGATGATCATGCCGGCCTTCCTGGTCGTGCTCGCCGAGCACATCGGCCACCTCGTCGTCACCGGCAACATCGTCGAGCGCGACCTCATAAAAGACCCCGGCCTCCACAAATCGCTCCTCGGCGACGGCATATCCAACATCCTGTCCGGCTTTGCCGGCGCCACCCCCAACACCACCTACGGCGAGAACATCGGCGTCATGGCCATCACCAAGGTCTTCAGCACCTGGGTTATCGCCGGTGCGGCCATCATTGCCATCTGCGTATCCTTCATCGGCAAATTCTCGGCCCTCATCCGCAGCATCCCCGTGCCGGTCATGGGCGGCGTGTGCATCCTGCTGTTCGGCGTCATTGCTGCCGCCGGTATCCGCATGCTCATCGAGAAGAAAGTCGACTACACCAAATCCAAGAACCTTATCCTCACCTCGGTCGTCCTCGTCAGCGGCATAAGCGGCGCCGCCGTCAAATTCGGCACCGTCGAACTCAAGGGCATGGCTCTCGGCACCGTCGTCGCCATCGTCATCAGCCTGGTGTTCGCGCTCTTCGACCAGCTGGGCATATCCAACGACAGCGAGCCGAGCGCACCCACCATTCACGTAGTGGACGAGAAAAACAAGGACTGAATGGCAGCGGCAACTATGAAATCGCGGCTGCTTATTAGCGCTTAAGGGATACAAACAGACGGGCACATTATAACAGCCGTAGAACGCCCGCCTATGCGGGCGTTTCACTCTTGGGAGGCTGAAGTCCTTGCTGGAAGCATTGTCAGTGGACGCGGCGGCCAGAGACGCCCTGTTCGGGCGGCCTTTCCGCGGACGCGTGCACAGCGTATTCGCGAAAGCGGTCAATTTCACCGGCCCCCGTGACAGGCTCTACTCCTTTGTGGCCGAAAATCTCGACGACGCGCCGGGGACGGTAAGGGTCCGGGTTTCGGCGGCAAGATCGCTGGACAACCTAGGCGTAAAGCCGGGTGACGCGGTGGCGACCATTGATGGCGGTCTGGCCTGCGGTCCGGTACCGGTTATTGCCGGGAGGGTGCGGGCCTGGTCGGCGGCTCTGCCGGCTTTCCCGTCCATGCCGGCCGCAAGGCGCTGCCTGGCAGCCAGTCTCGAAATCCTTAAAAACGAGATTATCGCTTCCGGACGGGACGGCGGTCTGAAGGCCTTTATAGCCGGAGATGCCCGCACCATTATGGAACAGCGGCTGGCCGAGCGGGCCGCGGCGTTGGCTGGCGCTCTCGCCGCCGGGCAACTCGACGACGCGCTGGCCGCCGGCAATAGACTGATCGGCTTGGGTACGGGCCTTACACCCTCCGGCGACGACTTCCTCGCCGGAATGATGGTAACTTTCAATATGCCGGCCGGCCCCTTCGGCCGCCGCCACAGGAAAGTCGCCGCCGTCCTGGCGGCCGGCGCGGCAACGGGGACGGTGAGCCGGGCAATGCTGCGGCACGCCGCTCGCGGCCGCACCCGGGCGGGGGTCGTGGCGCTGCTTGAGGCAATGACCGGCCCCGCGTCGCACGACATCGCCGCCGCCGCGCGGCCGGTGCTGCTCAGCGGCGCCGCCTCGGGAACCGACCTTGCGGCAGGTATCGCCGCCGGCCTGGCGGTAGGGCTGGAACTGGCCGGCGAAAGGGAGGAATGACATGACTGTTCACGTTGAGATAAGGAAAAATACCTACTATGACTCGGTCACGCTGATGGCGCTGACCCAAAAGATGGCCGCCCTGCCCGGTGTGGCCGAGGCGGTGGCCGTGATGGCCACCCCGATGAATAAAGACCTGCTGGCCGGAGTCGGCCTGCTGACTGAGGCTGCGAACGCCGGCGGCGCCGACGATCTGATCGTGGCCATCAGAGCCGAAAGCGAAGCGGCTTGCGAAGCGGCGCTGGCGCTCTTTGCCGGGGCTGCGGCCAGACGGGCCGAGGATAAAAAAGCGGCCGTCGCCTTCGCTTCCCTCGACACCGCGGTGCGCCACCTGCCGGACGCCAACCTCGCCGTCATCTCCGTGCCGGGCGAGTACGCGGCCCGTGAAGCCAGAGCCGCCCTTCGCAACGGTCTCCACGTCATGCTGTTCAGCGACAACGTCTCACTGGCCGACGAAATCGCATTGAAAACAACGGCCCACGAAAAGGGCCTGCTGGTAATGGGACCGGACTGCGGCACCGCCATCGTAAACGGCGTCGCCCTGTGTTTCGCCAACGCGGTGCGGCGGGGGAATATCGGCATCGTCGGCGCGTCGGGCACGGGTACGCAGGAAGTGACCGTGCATATCGACCGGCTGGGCGGCGGCGTCTCGCAGGTCCTCGGTACCGGCGGGCGCGACCTCGGCGCTGCGGTGGGCGGCATCATGATGCTCGATTGCCTGGCGGCCCTCAGCCAAGACGAAGCCACAGCCGTCATCGTTCTCATCTCCAAGCCGCCGGCTTCCGCGGTGGCCGACAAGATCGTGGCCGCGATCAAGACCTGTCCCAAACCCGTGGTCGTCTGTTTCCTCGGCGGCATGAACGCAGCCGACGCCGGAGACGCTTACTTCGCAGCCACCCTTGAAGAAGCCGCCCGCGCGGCTGTCACACTCGCCGCGGGTCAAAAACCTGCGCCGCCCTCCTGTTGTCACGAAAAACTGGCGTCAATGGCGGCGGTGGCAAGGGCAAAGCTGGTCCCGGAGCAGAAAACCATCCGCGGCCTCTACTGCGGCGGCACCCTCTGTCAGGAGGCCACCAAAATGGCGCAGAATGAAGGGAACGTCTTCATAGACCTGGGGGACGACGCCTATACCATGGGCAAACCCCACCCGATGATCGAGCCCTCGCTGCGCCTGCCCCATATCTTGGAGGCCGCCCGCGATCCGTCGGTGGCCGTCATCCTTCTCGACATCGTCCTGGGCTACGGCGCCCACCCCGACCCTGCGGGCGTAACCGCCCCGGCCATCGTTGAGGCCCGCGAGATCGCGCGCGCCGCCGGCCGCCACCTCGAAGTCATCGCCTATGTCTGCGGGACGGACGCCGATCCCCAGGGCAAGGCCGGCCAGGAAAGCAAACTGGCCGCGGCCGGGGCGACATTGGCAAAAAGCAACGCGCGCGGCGCATACCTCGCAGCCGCCGTCGTTTCCCGGGAGGTGTGAACGTGTCGCCGATAAATGATCTGTTCGCTAAAAAGCTTTCCGTAATAAACATCGGTGCGCCGGTGTTCAAAGACGATCTCGCCGCCCAGCATGTCGCGGTCACCCAGCTCGACTGGCGGCCGCCGGCCGGCGGCCGGCCCGAGCTAATCGCCGCCCTCAGTTGTCTCGAAGCCCGGCCGGAAACCGACGCGGCCAACGCCGCCGCCGTGGCCGCCATCCTTGCCGCGCGGCCGGTGCTTACCGACGTAGCCCTTGCCGCCCTGGACGCCGTTCCCGGCATGACGCCCACCACCATCCTCCACGCTGGGCCGCCGATCACCTGGGAGGCGATGGCCGGGCCGATGCGCGGCGCAGTAATCGGCGCCCTCATCTACGAGGGGCTGGCCGTCGACGAAGAAGAGGCCGCCCGCCTCGCCGCCTCGGGCAAGATCACCTTCGCCCCTTGC
Organism: Sporomusaceae bacterium; assembly: GCA_031460455.1. Taxonomy (NCBI): domain Bacteria; kingdom Bacillati; phylum Bacillota; class Negativicutes; order Selenomonadales; family Sporomusaceae; species Sporomusaceae bacterium. The sequence continues at coordinate 78,200 of JAVKTQ010000011.1, read as the reverse complement.
CACGAGCATGGCGCGGTCGGCCCCATGGCCGGCATAATATCGCCCTCCATGCCTGTCTGGGTGATCGAGAACGCCACCCACGGCAACCGCAGCTACTGCACCCTCAACGAAGGGCTGGGCAAGGTGCTGCGTTTCGGCGCTTTCAGCGCCGAGGTCATCGACCGCCTGCGCTGGATGCAGGGCGAACTGGCCCCGGCCCTCAAAGCCGCCCTCGCCTGTACCGGCGGCATCGACCTCAGGATGATGATTGCCCAGGCTCTTCACATGGGCGACGAATGCCACAACCGCAACAAGGCAGGCACCAGCCTCTTCATCCGCACCATCGCCCCCGGCCTGGCCCAAGCCGGCCTGGCTGCGGGAATTGTCGCCAGGGTGCTGGCGTTCATGCATTCCAACGACCACTTCTTCCTCAACCTCTCCATGCCGGCGGCCAAGGCCGCTCTTGACGCGGCCCACGGCATCGAAGGCGCCAGCGTCGTCACCACCATGTGCCGCAACGGCGTCGAATTTGGCATAAGGGTGAGCGGCTGTCCGGGCAACACCTGGTTTACCGGACCGGCCCAGATGGTCCAGGGCCTGTTTTTCCCGGGGTACACCGTCGCCGACGCCAACCCCGACCTCGGCGACAGCGCCATCACCGAAACCTACGGCATCGGCGGTTTCGCCATGGGCGGAGCGCCGGCCATCGTCCAGTTCGTTGGCGGCACCCCCGCCGACGCGCTGGAATACACCACCAAGATGTACGAGATCACTCTCGCCGAGAACACCAGCTACACCATCCCCAACCTTAACTTCCGCGGCACCCCCACCGCCATCGACCTGCGCCGGGTGGCGGCAACCGGTCTGCTGCCGGTCATCAACACCGGCATGGCCCATCGCGAGCCCGGCATCGGCCAGGTCGGCGCCGGCGTAGTCCGCCCGCCGCGCGAATGCTTCGACAAGGCGCTGCTGGCGCTGGCCGGACGTGTCGGAAAAAATCAGGTCCGGAACTAATAAACAGAAAAGAGAGGGAAGCTTTATGGTCAAGAACTGGGACAAAGTCAAAATGTACGACCTCACGCAGAAACTCAGCCACCTCACTCCTCCATGGCCGACCTACGAGCCGCTGCAGATCAAATTCTTCAAGCGCCTGACCTCCAACGGCGCCAACGGCCAGGTCATCACCACCTCCAACCACGTCGGCACCCATCTGGACGGCTCGCTCCATTTCTGCACCCACGGCCGCGACATCGCCGCCATCCCCCTCACCGACCTCATCGGCCCCGGCGTAGTCGTCGACGTCAGCGACATCGCAGAAGACTACGGCATTTACACCTCCAAAGACATCATGGAACGGGCCGATGTCCGCGAGGGCGACATCCTCCTCATCTACACCGGCTACCACAAATACTCCTGGGATCAGCCGGCCGCCGACGAAGTCCGCTACATGGTCAAACACCCCGGCCCGACCCGCGAATTCGCGCAGTGGTGCCGCAAGATGAAATTCAAATGGCTGGGCGTCGACGCCGGGTCGGCCGACCACCCCATGAACACCAAAATCCGTGAATGGTGTCCGCGGCAGGCGGCCGAGTGTGAGCAGTATTTCCGGGCAAAGTACGGCAAGGGCATCGACGACGTCTTCCCGCCCGATCATTACCAGCTTATGCACATCGACCTCTTCCCCTACGACATCATCCATGCCGAAAATGTCGGCGGCGAAATCGAGAAGGTGCTCGGCAAGCGCCTGATAATCGGCTGCTACCCCTGGCGGTTCGAAGGCGGCGAATCATCGATCTGCCGCATCGTCGCCTATGACGAAGAATAACGGCGGCCTGCACCCGGTCTGGCGCGAGCTTCTCGCTTCGCTGCCTTCCCCCGGCCTGGTCACCCTTATCGGCGGCGGCGGCAAAACCAGCCTCATGTACTACCTCGTAGCCGGCCTCAAGGCCGCCGGTACTGCCGCCTTCGCCGCCGCCACCGCCAAGCTCTTCATGCCCGAGGGAGCCGGCCACCGGGCAATACTGGTCAGCTCCCTGGCGGAATTCCGCCGGGTCGTCGAAGAGCTGCGCCACAGTCCGGCGCTGGTGACTGTGGCCCGCGGGATAGCGGACGGCGCCGAACGCAAGCTGGCCGGTCTTGAGCCGGAATGGCTGGACGCGCTGGCGGCAGAGTACCCCTCAGTCAGATTCATCGTCGAAGGCGACGGCTCGGCCGGCCTGCCCCTAAAGGGCCATCTCCCCCACGATCCGGTTGTGCCGGCCGCCACCCGCCTCCTCGTCCCGGTCATCGGCGCCGAGGCTATCGGCCGGCCGCTCACCGCCGACTGCATCCACCGGCCGGCGCGGGCCGCAGAGCTCCTCGGCGTGGCCGAAGGGGAAACCATAACAACGGCAATGATCGTCACAATCCTTCTCCACCCGCAAGGCTATCTCCACAACTGCCCGCCTGGGGCGCGCGTCGTCCCCTTCATCAACAAGGCCGAAGGCGAGGCGATGCGCCCAGCGGAAGAGTTGGCGGCCGTCGTGCTGTCGGCCGGTCATCCAGCCGTCGGCGGCGTTGTTATCGGCAGCATGCGACGGCAAGAATTTTCCTTTATCAGAAAATAGAAATATCAGCCAAGCCCCTTGGTTTTTTGCCGAAAAAAGGTATAATATTAGTCAATACCATAACCGCCAGACAAAAGTTTTTGCCTGGCGGACTATTATTTGAGCGGGTGGAGCGTGGTTTAATGAAAGTCGTCATAACCATCATCGGCCAGGACAGAGTGGGCATAGTAGCCATGGTCAGCACAACGCTGGCGGCCAACAGCGTCAACATCCTCGACATCAATCAGAACATCGTCAACGGCTTCTTCAACATGGTCATGATCGCCGACATGAGCGGGGCGACGATAAGCCTCAAAGATTTGCAGCAGCTTCTCAAGGAGAAGGGACAGGCCATGGGCCTCGAAATCAAGGTGCAGCATGAGGATATATTCAAAGCCATGCACCGCATTTAACGTCGGCTGTTGATAAACTTCGCCTAGCTGCGTACCCGCAAGGGGCAGGCCGCAGTTCTAAGCGCTTCCGCGCTAAGAACTTGCGCACTTGCTCCTCAGAGCGCTTGCTAACGTACGTTCCGAGTACGCGTCGCGGCGCGCTCTTCCGGTGCGCCTTGCTATGCTCGTTTCTGAACAGCCTCTAGTCTTGGTAATAATTCGGCTCACGGCGAAGGAGGCGGCCTATGCTATCTGTTCAGGATATCCTCGAAACCAACCGGATGATCGAGGAAAACAAACTTGACGTGCGCACGATTACCCTCGGGATCAGCCTGCGCGACTGCAGCCATCCCGATATCAAGGTCTTTTGCGCCAATATCTACGACAAAATCACCAAGACGGCCGAACGGCTGGTGCAGACCGGCGAAGACATCGAAGCCGAGTACGGCATCCCCATCATCAACAAGCGCATCTCAGTAACGCCGATAGCCATCGCGGCCGAGAGCTGCCGCACCGACAGCTACCTGCCGGTGGCCGAGGCCATGGATGCTGCCGCCAAAGCTGTCGGCGTCAATTTCATCGGCGGCTTTTCGGCCCTCGTGGAAAAAGGCTACACCAAAGGGGACCGCATCCTCATCCGCTCCATCCCGGCAGCGCTGGCTACGACCGAGCGGGTGTGCTCCTCGGTGAACCTGGCATCCACCAAGGCCGGTATCAACATGGACTGTGTGCGGGAAATGGGCCAGATCATCAAACAAACGGCCGAGCTGACCCGCGACCGCGACGCCCTCGGCTGCGCCAAACTCGTCGTCTTCGCCAACGTCCCGGAGGACAACCCCTTCATGGCCGGCGCCTTCCACGGCGTGGGCGAAGCCGAAACGGCCGTCAACGTTGGCGTAAGCGGACCCGGCGTCGTCAAACGGGCGCTGGAGGAAGCGCGCGGCAAGGACTTCGGCGCGGTCGCCGAGACGATCAAGCGCACCGCCTTCAAAATCACCCGCGTAGGGCAGCTGGTGGCCCAGGAGGCTTCGCGGCGCCTCGGCGTGCCCTTCGGCATCATCGACCTCTCGCTCGCGCCCACCCCGGCGGTCGGCGACAGCGTCGCCCACATCCTTGAGGAAATGGGTCTGGAGAGCTGCGGCGCACCAGGCACCACGGCCGCCCTGGCGCTCCTTAACGACGCCGTCAAAAAAGGCGGCATCATGGCCTCCTCCTACGTTGGCGGCCTGAGCGGCGCCTTCATCCCCGTCAGCGAGGACGCCGGCATGATCGCCGCCGTCGAGTGCGGCAGCCTAACCCTTGAAAAACTTGAGGCCATGACCTGCGTCTGTTCTGTCGGACTCGACATGATCGCCGTGCCGGGCGACACCTCGGCGGCCACCATCGCCGCCATCATCGCCGACGAGGCGGCCATCGGCATGATCAACAACAAAACCACGGCGGTGCGGATCATCCCCGTGCCGGGCAAGAAAGTCGGCGACAGGGTGGAATTCGGCGGCCTTCTCGGCCACAGCCCGATAATTCCCGTCAACTCCTTCAAAGCCGACGACTTCATCGCCCGCGGCGGGCGCATCCCCGCCCCCGTGCGCAGCATGACCAACTAACCGCCCTTTACTTTCCCCCGGCTCTATCCTATAATTTACCTAAGACAGGCAAAGTTAAGGCCGTTTTCTGTCGAAAACGGCCTTTTTGCTACTAAATATGCAGGGAGTGGGCATGATGGCCATCAAAAAAGTGCGGGTGGAGGAAGCGGTCGGGATGGTGCTTGGGCATGATATAACCAAAATAGTGCCTGGCGAATACAAAGGACCGGCCTTCAAAAAAGGCCACATCATCAGGGCCGAGGACATCTCCCACCTGAAAGATATCGGCAAAGAGCACATCTACCTCATCGAACTCACCGCCGGCCAGGTGCACGAAAACGAGGCCGTTACCCGCATCGCCCGGGCGGTGGCCGGGGCGGGAATCACGCTGGCTGAGCCGTCCGAAGGCAAGGTCAACCTCAAAGCCGCCGCCGACGGCCTGCTCAAGGTCAACAGGGAGCTGGTGACGGCCATTAACGGTGTCGAACACGCCGTGCTTTCCACCCTCCACAGCAACCTTCCCGTCAAAGCCGGCGATCTGCTGGCCTCCGTCAAAGTTGTGCCGCTGGTCGTAGAGGCCGCCACGGTGGAAACGGTGGAGAAAATCGCCGCCGGCGCAAACATCGTTTCCGTCATGCCGATGCGCAACCTCAAGGTAGCTGCCGTCATCACCGGCAACGAAGTCTTCCACGGGCGCATCGACGATCGCTTCGCCCCGGTATTTGCGGCCAAAACGGCCCAGTACGGAGCGACCATGCTCGGCGCCACCTTCAGACCCGACGACCCCGAACTAATCAAAGAAGCCATCCTTGCCTATAAAGACCAGGGAGCCGATGTAATCGTCGCTTCCGGCGGCATGTCGGTCGACCCCGACGACGTGACCCCCGACGCCATCCGCGCCACCGGGGCCGAAGTGGTCAGCTACGGTACCCCGGTCCTTCCCGGCGCCATGTTCATGCTCGCCTATCTCGGCGACGTCGCCGTCATGGGCATGCCGGCCTGCGGAATGTACTCCAAAACAACCGTGTTCGATCTCATCCTCCCGCGGGTGCTGGCCGGAGAGCGTCTGCGCAAGGACGACATCGCAGCTTTAGGCTACGGTGGACTGTGTCTGTCCTGCCGGGAATGCACTCACCCCCACTGCCCCTTCGGCAAAGCGTGATCGCCGCCGTCGTCCTGGCCGCCGGCGCGGCCCGGCGGATGGGCCGCCCCAAACAGCTCCTGCCGCTCGCCGGCCGGCCGCTGGTGTGGCACGTTGCCGCCACCGCCTGCCGGTCGGTCGTCGACGAAGTGATAGTAGTCACCGGTGCCAAGCGGGCGGCCGTCGCGGCAGCCGTCGCCGGCCTGCCGGCCAGATTGGCTCACAATCCCCGCTGGCAGTCGGGGCAGGCAAGCTCGCTGCAGGCCGGGCTGAATGCCGTCAGCCCCGGTACTGGCGCCATTATCTTCCTGCTCGCCGACCAGCCGCTTGTCACCCCTGCGCTGCTTGATTCGCTGGCGGCTGCCTATCACGCCGGCGGCGGGTCAATCGTCGCCCCGGTCGCCGGCGGGCGGCGCGGCAATCCGGTACTGTTCGACATCGGGCGCTGGCGGCAGCAGCTCCTGGCCCTCACCGGCGACGCCGGCGCCAGGGCGATCATCGCCGCCCACCCCGATCAGGTCACAGCTGTGCCCGTTGCCGATGGAACAGTGTTTTTCGACGTCGATACCCCTGCCGAATACGACGAAATACAGCGCCTTTACGCGACAATACATCCAGGAGGCTAATCTTGCGTACAAGCAAAACGACGCGCGACCGCATCCTCGCCATCCTCGCAGCCACCTACGGCGGCGCCGCCACCGCCCTCGAATACGGCTCGCCCTTCGAACTGCTCGTCGCGGTTGTCCTCTCCGCCCAGTGCACCGACACGCGGGTCAACATCATAACCGCCCGCCTCTTCCCCGCCTACGACACCCCCGCCAAAATGCTCGCCCTCGGCGAAGACGGCCTGGCGGAGCGTATCCGCGACTGCGGGCTCTTTCGGGGCAAAGCGCGCAACCTGATCGCCGCCTGTGGCATGCTGATAAACGATTACGGCGGCGAGGTGCCCGGCACGTTCGCGGACCTGACGCGCCTCCCCGGCGTGGGGCGCAAGACCGCCAACGTCCTCCTCAGCCAGCTGTTCGCCGTACCCGCCATCGCCGTCGACACCCACGTATTTCGGGTGGCCAACCGGCTGGGTCTGGCGAACGGCAAAACACCCGAGCAGGTCGAAGAGGGACTGATGAAGGTCGTGCCGCGCCGCGACTGGGGCGACGCCCACCACTGGCTCATCTGGCACGGGCGTAAAATCTGCAAGGCCCGCCGCCCGGATTGCGGGCAGTGTCCGCTCAAAGAGCTATGTCCCAGCGCCTTCAAGTGAGACAAAAAGCCACCGCCTTCCGGCGGTGGCTTCCGAATTCAATTTTTCAGCATTCCGTCAGCTTCAGCACCGAGGCCTGCAGCTTGTCACTGATCTCGCGGATGCCTGACAAAGCCTTGGCGATGTCGGCGACCGCGCGGCTTTCCTCGGCGGCTGTCTCGGCAATTTTGGCGATCTGGCGCTGATTGGCGCTCATCTCCGTCGAAAGGGCGCCAAGCGTCGGCGTGATTTTGCCGACCATCGACTGCACCTCGTTAACCGACTTACGGATGGTATCGGTCGAGCCGCGGGTTTCCTCGGCCAGCTTGCGCACCTCCTGGGCGACGACCGCGAAACCGCGGCCGTGCTCGCCGACCCTGGCCGCCTCGATTGCGGCGTTGAGCGCCAGCAGGTTTGTCTGGTCGGCGACATTCTTGATCGTCTCGGCGATGCCGCCAATGCTGCGGGTGGAAGCTACCAGCGCCTCGGACTGGCGGCTGGTTTCGTCGACCCGGGCCAGTTCGACTTTCATTTGGGCGTCCACGTCGTTGATTGTCGACGAGTTGGCGGTGATCGAGCGCGATACCTCGGCGGCCGCTGCCGCGAACTCCTGCAATTGGCCGTTAAGGGTGCTTGTCAGGGCGGCGACCTCGTTCGCCACGCGCTTGTGGTTATAAAGGGTAATCCAGCGCATCAGCGCGCAGACCGAATCGGTTGTGGCGATGCGGGTAGCGCCGATGACGGTCGCGTCGGGCCTCATGTAGGCGCCGTATTTTGCCGGCAGGACACCGCCGGCGCCGACGATGCGCTCCGCGCCGATTATGTAACGCGCCGTCTCAAGCTTGGCGCCGAGCTCTTCCTGCGGTAGTTCGCTGTACGGCAGGTAATTGTAGTTGATGTGGGTAACGCCGTGCTGCTGACAGTATTTCGCTATTGCTTCCGCCTGAGCCGTATTATTGTTGAAAACGGATACCTGGCTGCCGACAGGCAGCATCGCAACTTTTACATAAAAAAAGGCATCGGGGATAAGCTCAAGGGAGACAATCTTGTCGCGGGGGATCTTCTTGGCCGCCTCTTCTACCCGCGTAGGCAGGCAGATGAAAAGATCCGCAATGTTATGGTCGCTTACGTCGCCGATGGCATAGCCTCGGCCGCCGAGCTCCTTCCCGAGCAGATGGTGGGCGGCATCGAGCAATTCATCAGCGACAATCTGCGAGCTGCCGACGGTAGCCAGGCGAATTTGGGCATCCAATTAAAACAACACCTTCCTTCAGAAATCAGCAAAACATCAAACACTTTGTCTAAATTTTAACATAATACCGGCTGTGATTCTATCAGTAACGGGCCACGTGCCACAAAAATTAGTTATAGCTGCATAAGCAAAATCCAACAACAAAAATATATTGAATAATTATTAAAGTGTTAGTATAATTATACGAAGAGGGGAGATGACAACCGCTATGATTTACCGCAAGCCTACTTTCAAAGATGTCGAGGCTATTCATAAACTGGTCAACGATTATGCCGAAAAAGGCCTTATGCTGGCCCGGTCGCGCAACGTCCTATACGAGACTCTCAGAGATATGATCGTCGCCGAAGAGGACGGCCGGATCGTCGGCATCGGCGCGCTCCATCTGGTCTGGGACGAACTAGCCGAAGTACGGGCCCTGGCCGTTGCCCCGGAAGTTGTCAGGAAAGGCGTCGGTCGCGTTCTGGTCGCCAAGTTGACGGAAGAAGCCATAGAACTGGGCGTAAAAACGCTCTTCGCTCTCACATACCAACCGGAATTCTTTGCCAAACAGGGCTTCTCCGAAGCCAACAAAGACAAACTCCCTCACAAGGTCTGGAAAGAATGTATCAACTGCCCCAAATTCCCCAACTGTGATGAAATAGCTGTGATTAAGGAACTGGCGTAGCACAAGGGTTTGAGGGCATTTGAGGTATAATCTTTACAGCTTGTGTGGGGATGTATCAAAATTGTCTGTTGTGGGGAGTATTGAAAGTGCCTCTTGTCTGACCGACAGGAGGTATTTTTATGTCCAAAACCGTTAGAAAAATGCAAAACAAGCTGAAGGTGCAGGATTTAATCGGTGAATTCGTTAATGAAAAAAGATTGGAGGGGTTAGGCAAATTTGCAATTGAAGCTATTGAATTTACTTTATACAAGTTCTTTCAGTACTATAAACGTGGATTTGATGAGGGGGAGGAACTAGGCAAAGCAGTACGGACATTCCTAACCGACGGTAAGGGCAATGAGTACTATAATAAACAATTGTCCATTCTATCCCGGTTTTTTAAACATTGCATTGCGATGGAGCTACTTAAAGAGAACCCTTGCCAGGGATTGAAGTATAAAAAGCATACAAGGCGAATAGTTGACCTAGATAAAACAGTGATAAAAGAGCTTTTAAAACTCCCGGATCAGAAGACCTTTGCCGGGTTTCGTAATTGGGTATTGATGATTCTGATATTGGATACTGGCATAAGGCCGTACGAAGCCCTACAACTGCGTATAAGCGATTTTAGGGAGACTCTTATATGGATTCGGCCGGAGATCAGTAAAACCCGCCAGGAACGGTTTTTGCCGTTATCAAAAGGCACAATAAGTGCTATTAAAAAATTGATTGCGGTCCGACATGATGAATGGGAAAAGAATGGGTATATATTCTGCGGTTTTGAGGGTGAGCAATTATCCCACAAAACTATGCAGTATCAATTCCGTCAATATTCCAAGCGATTAGGAACAAAGGTTACTCTCTATGATTTGAGACATACTTTTGCTCTTTGGTATATCAGAAATAATGGTAACGCATTCAGCTTACAGGCTATTTTGGGCCATACTACGATGGAAATGACACGAGTATATGTGCAACTTGTTGAGGCTGATATAAGCAATAATCACGCCCAAGCAAGCCCAATCAATACGCTGTTATCCGAACAACATAGGTTAAATAAAATAAAAAGATGAAAAGCCAATCAGATTAAACCGCGAAGGTATTGCCCTTTCGCGGTTCTGTTTTTAAACTAGCTAATTCACATAAGAATAAAATCTTGGTTATATTTGGTTATATTAATAAAACCTGTAAACCCGCAATTTGCCTTATAATATTCTCGGTAAAAATTGCCATATAACTAGCATATTCACTTTGGTTATATATAATTATCCATAACCGCGAATTTGGTAAATAAAATTAGAAAAATATGGTTTTCGAAATTATTATATTAATGGTATGGTTTAATCGAGAATCTAGAGGGGAGGGATCGGTTGATTAAAATCATCGACTCGATTATGGGGAGTGGTAAGACAAGCTGGGCGATTCAGAAGATGAATGACAACCCATATTTACGGTATATCTACATTACTCCCTTTCTTGAAGAGGTCGAGAGGATTAAGCAAAGTTGTCCAGGGCTGCATTTCTATGAACCGCAAAACATGGGAGGAGGGAAGAGGGGGAACCTGCTCAAGCTATTGAAGGACGGCAAAAACATTGTAAGTACACATGCGCTATTTCAGATGAGTACTGCTGAAACAATCCAGCTATTAAACAAATGGGATTATTCATTAATATTGGACGAGGTATTCAATGTACTGGAAGAAGTAAAACTCAAGAAAGGTGAATTAAAAAATGTAATATTAAAACATTTTGCAGATATTGATGAAAACAATCAATTAATATGGCGTGACATTGATTGTGACAGTAGATACAACGACATAAAGCAAATGGCATTGGATGGTAACTTAATAGCCTGCGGAGATTACGCACTCGTATGGACTTTTCCGCATGCCGTATTTGAATGCTTCAAAGAAGTATATATCCTCACATACATGTTCAAATATCAAGAGCAGCGATATTACTTCGATCAGTTCAAAATCAAATATAAATATTTTAAATTGTGGAGGGCTGAAGATAAAGATAATAAATATCATTTGATTGAACATGATGGGCAGCAATATGATACAAGTCAAGTAAAGCCACTCATAAATATTTACCAAGGTCATTTAAACAGTATGGGTGACAAAAGTAATTTTGTATTGAGTAAAAGTTGGTATCGGAAAAACAAAAAGACTAATGTAATAGTAATAAAGAACAATACTCGAAACTACTTCGGGAATATTGTAAAAGGTAAATCTGATCAAAATCTTTGGACGGTATTTAATGAGTTCAGTACGCTAGTGAAAGGAGAAGGATATAGTAAAGGGTTCTTGGCATGTAATGCACGCAGTACCAATAAATACTCGCATAAAACCAATATTGCTTATCTGATAAACTTATTTATAAATCCGGTCATAGCAAAATACTTTCAGCAGTTCAACATTAAAATAAATGATCGTGGTATTGCACTATCATACCTACTTCAATTCTTATTTCGATCCGCTATCAGGGAGGGTAAACCTATTAATCTTTATATACCTTCTCGAAGAATGCGGCTCATGTTAATGCGATGGCTAGGTTATAAAAACAAAGAAATATTTTAGGTGAAAAAATCTGCTAAGCGAGTCGTACAACCAGCGTTAATGCTCACTTTGTTGAATAATTTGTTAAAGTAAATATAATTACGTCTTTAACTCTTACGCAAAAAAAATGCGGCGTAGCCGCATCCTGCGAGCGTAGCGAGCAGGAGAGGTCAACGCTACAAAACTTTATAAACTTTATCGCCTGCACTTGTTTTAAGCTTTAGAAGGCTCTAACACGCAAGTTTGTGACTATAACGATACAATTCATCGCGAATCCTGAAAAATTCAAGGGAGAAAATTAAATGTTAAATTGTGAAGAGTTTGAGAAAATAGATGAGATTTACCCGATCCTAATTAAAGAAGAATTGTTTTTAAAATTAATAGAGAACTTAAACAATAATGCTTTTATAACATTTATCTATTGCCTAGTGCATGCAAGTCCAGAGACTAAAATGCTTTATGAAAGAACAATTAATCGTGGAGAGCTTTATGGCGAATATGATAGACTCTTAAGAGATTTTCAAGTTAGTAAGGCAACTTTGTTAAGAAGGCTTGATTGGTTACAAAAAAACGGTTATATCTATGTAAACCGTGACAAAAATGGAGTATTAGTAAAAATACAAGGGTATGATGATTATCAAAGAAGTGATATAGATTAAGTGGTATATCATTATTTAACCTGGATAGTATTATGCATACTTATCTTTTATACCATGCATTAGAGGTTTTATATTGAGAATTCAGAGAATATTACTTAACCGGGGACTAGTCCCCCCAGTGTCAGGTAATGTAACATAAACGCATTTTGTTACATTAAGAGAAACCTGCGGATGCAGTAAGTATAAGGGTTCTCGGATTACCAGGAAAAAATGATCCAATATGCCATAGGGTATAATGTAACTTATTATGGGATATTACTATAGTAAGTTACATTGTGTTAGGGGTGAATGTTATGGAATACGTAGAGCCTATTCGGAGTGACAAGCAGATTAAGGGGATGGCATATTATCTTAAGGGAAACAATATAAGGGACTATGCTCTATTCATACTCGGCATAAATAGTGGTTTACGCATTTCTGACCTTCTGGCTTTACGCGTTGAGGATGTTAAGGGTAAGGATCGTATCACGATTCGGGAAAAGAAGACGGGGAAGACTAAGGACTTCCCCCTGTCAGATATCTGTAAAAAAGTTATCAATGAGTATCTACAGGCTTTAGGATTGTCTGTAGGGCCTTTGTTTCCTAGCCGTAAGGGTGGGGCACCTATATCCCGGATACAGGCTTACAGGGTGCTTAACGATGCTGCAAGGCACGTGGGCATTAAGGATTGCATCGGTACACACTCACTTAGGAAGACCTTTGGATATTGGGCCCATCAGCAAGGAGTAGATATTACACGGATACAGAAGCTGCTGAATCACTCCGCACCTTCAATAACACTTGCGTACATTGGGATAACGAAGGAAGAGTTAGATAATGTTTATATTAATTTAAATCTGGGGAAATAGAGGTCAATAAAACGACGTTAGTATTTAAGATGAAATTCCACGAATATAGTATATGTGATACTATGCAAAATGGAGAGAAATAAAGTGGCGACGATGAAGGTATTGACAACGAAATTGATTCGGGGTAATACATTTCCATTCGATAATTTTTTCTTAAAATGTAGAGGCTTAAAAGTGTCCAAGATTATAAGTTCAGTCGTGTTTTTAATATGTTTTTGGGGGGTGGTATTAGGTTATGCGGAAATTAGATGGTATACAATATACAATGACGAAGAATATATGATTAGTATTGATACACAACACTTTTATAGTACTTTAGATACTGGGGAAATATATAAAGCAAACTTTTGGACTCGTCGTGTTTTAAAAAATAACCCGGCTATCGTGATGCTATTTCACGAAGAAATGTGCCAAAATCCAAAAACGAACGAAATACAAACACGACTCTTAAGAATGATAACCTATACCAATGGAAAGTTAACCAGGGATAATAGAATATTCGAGGAATGGGAAGATGTAATACCGAATTCAATAGGTGAAATCGTATTTTGGAATATTGTTGAATATGACCTAAAAAAGCACGAAGAAAAAGATAAATAACAGGAATTGATGAATTAAACATTACCGGAAATGATGTTGATAGTATTATCGTTTGGGAATTGAAGTACATCGCGTAAAATAGACAAACAGGGCAGGAGCATTAGTGGCCTGCTCTTTTTTAATCTTGCATTATAGGTGCTGGGTATCTTTGTTATTCCCGTACCGGAGACCTTTTTCAATGGCCGGACGGATTATTAAGACACGGTTTATTTAAGATATAAGCCAAGTTCAACATGGAAATAACATTTTTTATCTCAAAACCTATGTTGTATCTATGGCTTTGGACAACAAAAATATTTATTAAGGTAAATGTATTAACCCGAATATAAAATACTTATAAACGCATTTATATGTAGTGTTTTTAAATAAAATTGTAATGTGGGTTCTTATAACATAACCTTGCAGATCAGGGATACTTCAGTAAGGAAGTCGCGAATCGGGGGAAGGTTTTACTCTTCTCCTTCTTTTTGTTGCGGATTTAACAACTGCTTTACTAAGTCCTCCGCTGGGTGGTATGCAATTGCTCAATCTGCCCAATAAGTATGAAAAAAGTTCACTGTTAACTCCCCCCAATGCAGGAATTCATAATATTTGTTTAATATAGTAAATAAAACCAACTTATCATAAAGAGGAAAAAATGGGATTTACATTTTCGAGCATACCCAAATTATTAAAAGATAGCGCTGCACTAGGCTCCGCTATCTTAGCTATTATCGCAACATTTATGCAGGTTGCTGGGTTTTCCATTGACAACATTATCTGTAACCAGAAATGGTGGAGTCGCTTGTTAATAATTCTTGCAACATACGCGTTTCTTGTTGTTTTTTTTGTGATAATATTGCGTTTGGCCGTTCAAAATGGTTTTACAACAAAAATTCGCGGAATTTCTGTAACTATTAAACAGGGCGATATTTTTACAGCCGACGGATGGAAGGTGATTCCATTCAATGAGTATTTTGATACTACTGTTGACGATGTGATAATATCAAGCACAACTCTCAATGGAATCTTCATCAATGAATATATTGATGATATTAATAAATTGCAGGAAGCAATAATTACAGCTAACGAGAGTTATACATCTTTTAAAAAATATGAAAAAGGTAATCGTTCAGCATATCCTCTTGGGCGAATTATAACCTATGGAAACTATATGTTATTAGCTTTTACGCACTTCAACGAGCAAAATGTAGCACATATTACCAAACCGGAATATGAGAAATGCTTATTGACAATGTGGAAAGAAATACGCCGCACATATGCCAATAAACCTATTTATCTCCCGTTATTAGGTTCTGGAATAACAAGCTTTGACGATATTCCGGAAAAATCAAACCTTGACTTGTTAAAATGTATGATCTGTACTTTGCGAGCAAGCGGTGAAAACATTAATCAGCCAATAACTATCCTCTTAACAAAGGAAGTTATGCATGAATTAAATATTTATGAAGTGAAAGGAGTGATTTAATTATGAGGAGAACTAAGACTTATATTGCAGGAGATTGGACAGGCGATAAAGGCGCAGTTGACAAACTGCATCAGTGGAACGACAGTAATTATTGGAGTTTATCGTTTGTTGATGCCCACGAATTAACACAAGCACGGGACGGAAGTCTAAACTGCAGTATTAAGGCTTCGCTCGGGACAAGACTTGACGCATCTAATACCTTTGTGTTGATTGTCGGAAACAACACAAAGACTGTAAGGAGTGGAAGTTGCCAATATTGTAATAGTTATAACAGTTGGACAAGTAGCTGCGCACGTGGATATTACGTGGATTATCGCAGCTATATAGAGTACGAGTGCGAAAAAGCAGTTCGGGATGGATTAAAAATTGTTGTATTGTACAACGCAGCAATAGTTGATAAAGCCAAGTGCCCGGATGCTGTAAAAAACACTGGAACTCATGCCGCTATGTGTTACCGCCAAAACGGCCAGCTTTACTGGGATTATCAAGCTGTAAGAAACGCAATAAATTAACATAAAAATATAAGATTTAATTTGATTTCTTATCCAAGCATGCTTGCCCCTGTTTCAATTGCCGCTAGGACAGTACCTCTTCATAGTGAGGAAAAGTCGTTTTCGTAAACAGCCAGAAAAATGCTGAGACTTACCCAAGCTAAGGGCGTAAGACCTTCGGCTATTGGGCCTACAGTCAAGGCGTAGATATTACACGGATCAAAAGCTATTGAATCACTCTGACCTTCAACTATATTGGCCTACATAGGAATAACGAAGGAAGAGTTAGATAACGTTTAGATCAATCTGAATTTAGGGAAATGAGAAAGAGCAGGTGTGACCTGCTCTTTCCGCTTCAAGCTGGTTAGAATATGACTAGGTATCTCTCAAATTCCAGTCTAGGAGACCGTTTTCAAGTGGCCGAACGAATTATTAAGGCGCGGTTTTTTTGAGATGCTTCAGAAGATGAGTTGGAACTAGCTAAAAAGCCTTGCCTATAATGTGGTTACATTCGGCGCTAAAGCTAGTAGTTCACATAAATAATTAGTGTCCATTGCCATTTGTCTCTAACGGGTTAATTAGGTTATCAAGAATGACTGTTTTATTTACATTTCGCATGAAAAAATAAAACGTTGAGTCTATTATTTTTAGTACTCTAGAATCGCGATTGTAATCAAAAATAGGAGGACGAATGTCTTTCTCAAGCTGTAATAAAGCAAAATTATGGAGAAGGTTACTCATATCGCCAGGGCGTACATCAGCGGGACGGTGGTGCAACTTTTTAATCTCTGCTTCCAAGAGCTCTCTACGAATTCCCCGTAAAATAGAATCAAATTCTATTGTTAAAATAGCTTTCACTGAATAGTAGGGTAAACAAAGCGGCTCTAGGCCGTTTTTAGTAGAAGTTGGTTTACGACCTTCAGCTATCATTTCTAATGCACGTACATGCCTCGCCGCATATTCAGCCGACTTGCGGCGAATTGCTTTCTTTAGTAGTTCTTGGTCGTTAATAGCTTTAGTCTCTTTTTGAGTTTCAGATATTCTGCTTTGTTCACAAACAGATCGCAGCAGCTCCTGTACTACCCCGATGCTATCAAAGGCATTTGCTAATAATTCGTCATAGACCTCATATGAGAACTTAATATTTAATGCTGCTTCACCCTTATGTATTACCTCTAAAAACTCTTCTTTTAACCATGGTTCTACCGGAACTTCTATAATGCGATCTAGTAAATCGCCGTTATATTGAGCAAGCCGATTCTTTTCTCTCCATACGCCTAAAACAATAAATCTTATGCCCATTTCTTGAAATGTCCTTAAGTCAAAAGCAAGTTGCTTTTGGACTTCAGAACTTAAATAATGAAAGTCTTCTAAAATTATAAATTTCCCTTTTACGGCGACCTTAATTAATTCGGAGATATCTTGGGCTAATGAAAGATTAAATTCGACACTGACAACTTCTTCGGACTTTTCAGTGGTAGCTGAAATATCAGACTTAACTGAAGACTCCCCTGAAATTGGAAACAGTATTGCTTTTATCTTAGCGACTGCGCCTATATTATAGCGAGAGCCACTTTTGGCTACTTTTGAAGTTGAAATTTCAATACCTAATTGGCGCAAAATAGACTTGTATATGTCCTCAATATCAGCTTTAGGCGAGCAACTAACCTTAATATTTTGATCATAAGGTGTATACTTAGTAACTAGAGCAGTCTTTCCCTGTTTGGAAGATCCATACACAACTATCTGCTTGTTAGAGTTTAGCGCAGATAAAAATAACCCATCAACCTTTTCGCGTACTAAATAACTACTAAGTTGCTCAGTACTTACACCGAACACTTGATCAAGTTTTACCTTGCGCATAAATTCTCCCTTCAACAAAAACAATGACAATTTTTTTCAATTACCTCTAAAAAATACCATAAAGATACCAAAGTTGCAATAATATGTTTTGCCTTAAACTGGAAGGTGTGCTTATATATCGTTTTGCACATAAGAATTGTATTCTAGCAACACTGCTCCTGGGGTTAAAGCAGTTGCCCCTTCGATACCTCCAAAATAAAAACCCCTCCAAGGAGAGGCCAGATTGATTAATTATTCGTAATTCCGATATGCTATAATATTAGTTAAGAGTGGCTGTTGTGGGGAGTAATAAAGCCACTAAAACTAAACATGGTCAATACAAGAGGGCTTACGAACCCTGCAATATCAATGCTTCTGGCTTTGTCGAGGCCAACAAAGACAAGCTCCCCCACAAGGTCTGGAAAGAATGCATCAACTGCCCCAAATTCCCCAATTGCGACGAAATCGCCGTGATCAAGGAAATTTGAATCAGCCGACAAAAGCTGGCCCGCGCCGATGGCGCGGGTCTTGCTTTTGTTGCAGGACAATGGCGTTGCCGACGCCAATATATAAGGCAACTACTACGGGAGGGTCGCCATGCACACTCTCTTCTGCACGCCGCTCGGCGAAACGATGCGCGATCGATTCGCCGCCGAGCTGGCCAGGGCCGTTAATCAGGGGCACGGCCGCGAACAAGCCTTTCTCCTGCCCAGCGCCCACCTGCTCGGCGTCGTCCGCCGCGGCCTGCGGGCGCAGGGCCCGCCGGGTTACGAACAGCCTAGCCTGCTGGCCTTCGACGACCTTGTCGGCGAGATCGTAGCCCTCGCCGGTTGTCCCCATCGTCTGATGGATCGGATGACGCAGGAACTGGTGGTCGCCGATGTTCTCGACAGCCTTGTCAAAAAGCAGTCTTTGCCCTACTTCAGCGCTATCGCCTCCTTCCCCGGCTACATCGGCACGGTCACCAGCCTTCTGGCCGAAATCAAACGCACTGCCGCCCCGCCTGAGGAGTTCCCCATCGGCGCCAGCGGCAGCTACGACAAGGACGCCGAGGTCCACGCCATCTACGCGGCGTACCAGGAGGCGCTGACGGCGCGCGGGCTTGCCGACCTCGAGGAGTTGTATTTCCTGGCGATAAATGCCCTCAGCGAAGGGCTGGCTTTGCCTTACAAGAAAATTTATATAAGCGAATTTTATATCCTCACGCCGCTGCAGCTAGCCCTCGTCAAAGAGCTAAAGCGGGTGGCGGCGATCGACATCGGCATCGTCTACGAGCATAACCGCCCGGAAGTGTACGCCGCCGCCGAACAGACCTACACCGACTTAGTCGGCATGGGATTCAAGCCCGTTTTTTCCACCGTAAAAAGGCAGACGTCAGCCGCTCTCGCCCACATTCGCCGCAGCCTGTTCGCCGCCAAACCGCAAGTTCTCGCCGCCGCGCCCGGCGTCGCCGTCGTCAGCAGCCCCACCCGGGCCAAAGAGATGACGGTGGCGGCGGCCCGCATCAAAAAGCTGCTGCTGTCCGGAGCCTGCCGGCCGGCGGAGATTGCCGTCGTGGTGCGCGATACCGGAGCATGGACCGAGTTCCGCGATATATGCGGCGAGTTCGGCCTGCCGGTCAGCCTGGCCCGCGAGGAACGTCTGGCCGACCAGCCTCCCGCCCGCCTGCTGGTGAACGCTCTTGCCGCCAAAACCGACGGCGGCGCGCGGCCCACCGTCCTCAACCTGATCAAGTCGCCGCTCGTCGCCGACGCCCTCGGCATCGACGCCGATGCCGCCGAACAGGCGGCCCTGGGCCGCGTCATCCGCTCCTGGCCGGACTGGTTCGGCGTCTTCAAAGGCGAAAATGCCCCGGAAAGCATCATCCTGTCCCGGCGGGGCTTCGACAAGCTCGGCCGCCTGGTGACGACCCTGCCCCGGCAGGGGACATGCGCGGCGTTCGCGGCCGCGCTCAAAACCGTCCTCGACACCCTCGGCATCCCGGCGACGCTGGGGAAAGCCTACAGGGACGGCCGCATGCCTATGCCCGTCCTTCAGGCCGGTCTGCTGGCCTGGCAAAAATGCGGCGAAACGCTCGACGCCATGGCGGAAGGCTTCGCCCTTGCCGGGCAGGAGGGCAGACCGCTGGCCGCCGCCGATTTCCTGCGCTTCTTCCGCCAGGCGCTGGCCGGGCAGACGGTCAGGCTGGAAGGCCACAACGAGCACGCGGTGCAAGTGGTAAGTCCGGCCCGAGTAAGGGGCGTCAGCTTCCGGGCCGTCTTCGTTCTCGGCCTGACCGACGGCGAATTCCCCTTGCGGGAGCGGGAGAACTGGCTCTACGACGACCGCGAACGGGATTGCCTGAAAAAAGATGGTGGCCTGTATCTAGCCACCTTAGCTGACAAAATCAAAGAAGAAAAACTATTCTTCGCCGTCGCCGCCGCCCTGGCCCAAGAAATGCTCACCATCAGCAGCCGCGAGGACGCCGAGACACTGCCCTCCCCCTACATCGCCGAAGTTGTCCGCCTCTTCGCGCCTGACGCCGTAACCACCGACAAATACAGCGCCGGCGAATTTTTCCCCGCCGCTTACGACGAGACATTTTCGGCCCGCGAGCTGACCGGCAAAGCCCTGCTCGACACCAGGGGCGCCGCCGGCCCCGAAGCCTGTGCCGCCGCCGGCTACGTCCTCGCCAACCTCACCGACGGCGACTTCGCCCGGCGGGTGGCGGCCGAAAAAGACCGCGGCCGCGGCCCCGGCCCGTACGACGGGCTGGTGGGCACCGATGGCGGTGAGGAGCACGGACCGCCCGTGTTCAGCATCACCGCCCTCGAAGATTACGCCCAGTGCCCGTTCCGCTACTTCGCCACCCGCAGCCTCAAGCTCAAGGAGTGGGAGGAAAAGGAGGAAGAGGCCGGCTACGACGTCATCGGCAATATCTACCACGAAGTGCTCGCCGCCTTCCTGCGTCGCCACCGCGGCGAACGCCTCAATCCCGCCGCAGCAGAAGCTTACCGCGCCGAACTGACCGCCGCCCTCGACAGCGTGTGCCGCCGTCTCGCCGCGGAGGACAAATCCTTCGGCGCCAAAGCGTGGGACTACCGGCGGCGTCGTCTCGAAGCGACGCTCCGCCGCTGGCTGGAGTTCGAAATAGCCGAACAGAACGGCGACGGCCTCGCCTTCAGCCCCGCCTACCTCGAATGGGGGTTCGGCCTGCCGCTTGACGAAGGGATGGACCCCGCATCCGTGCCCGAGCCGCTGGAAATCGCCGCCGGCGAGCGGCCGCTCAAAATCGTCGGCAAAGTCGACCGCATCGACGCCGTCGGCGGCAAACTGGCGGTCATGGACTATAAACGCAAATACGCGCCCCGCTTCCGCGACCTCGCGGCCGGCACCGACCTGCAGGCAGCCCTCTATATCATGGCGGCCGAGCGGTTCCTGTGCCCCGAAGGCGGCGAAGTGGCCGGCGGGGGCTACTATTCGGTCGAGAACGCCAGGAAGGACGGCGGCATGTGGCGCGCCGAGCTTGCCGGCGACATCGGCCATCGCGCCGCCAAGGAGGCCGGCAACCTCACCGCCGCCGAATGGGCGGCCCTGCAGGCGGATATACGCCGCCTGGCGTGCGAATACGTCGCCGGCATCCGCAGCGGGGAATTTCCGGTGCGACCGGCGGCCGAGTGCCCGTCCTACTGCGCCGCCCGCGCCGTATGCCGCTACCGGCCCGATGACGGACGCCCGCAGGGAGGTGAAAGCGATGGCTGAATTCACCCTCGCCCAGAAGACCGCTATCGCCACCCTGGACGCCAACGTCGCCGTATCTGCCGGCGCAGGGGCCGGCAAAACCCGCGTCCTCGTCGAACGCTACCTCAACATCCTCGCCAGCGACAAGTCCGCTTGCGACGGGATACTGGCCATCACCTTCACCAACAAAGCGGCCAAGGAAATGAAGGAACGCATCCGCAAACGGGCCGCCGAGCTTGCCGCGACCGCCGAAGACGAAGAAGGCCGCAGGTGGCGGGCAGCGCTCGGCGAGCTTGAGTACGCCCCCATCGGCACCTTCCATAGTTTTTGTGCCCGCGTGCTGCGCGAAAATCCCGTCGAAGCGGCGCTCGACCCCAACTTCGCGGTCCTTGACGAAGCGGAGGCCGACCTCCTCACCGAAAAAGCGCTGGCGGAAGTATTCGCCGCCGGCCTGACCGACGGCGCCCCGTGGCTTGACAATCTCCTCCTCGCCTACGACAAGGCGCTGCTCACCACCGTCGTCCCCGACCTCTACGATAAAATCGCCGCCGCCGGCCTGCTCGACGCCAGCCTGCCCGAACGACTGGCCGAGCCCTACGGCCGGGCGGCCGCCGCCGCGGCGCGCCTCAAACGCGACCTCACCGCATTGTGCGGCGAGCTCATCGCCTACAAAGACAACCTCAAAAAGACGGGAGCCCAATACGCCCGCGTCGACAGGCTGGCCCGCGACTGGCCGCAGGTCGCCGCCGCCATCGCCGCCGCCGACGAAGACGCCGTCGCCGACGCCGTGCTGCGCGACTATCTCGACCCCCTCGACCGCCGTTCCGGGGACCGGGAGATCGTCGCCGCCGTCCGGGAGACGCACAGACGCCTGCGTCAGGTGCGCGGCGACCGGGCCGCCCTCGGCCTCATCCCCGACCTCTGCCGCCTGCTGGCCGAGCTCGACGCCGCGCTGGCCGCCCGCAAACGCGAGCAGCGGGTGCTCACATTCACCGACCTGGAAGTCCGCACCGCCCGCCTGTTGAGAGAGTTTCCGGCTGTCAGGCAAAGATACCGCAGCCGCATCCGCTACATCATGGTGGATGAATTTCAGGACACCAACGACCTGCAGCGCCAGATCGTCTACCTTCTGGCCGGCGGCGACGCCGAAAAACTGCGGGGCCGCAAACTGTTCGTCGTCGGCGACCCCAAACAATCCATCTACCGTTTCCGCGGCGCCGACGTGGCCGTCTTCGCCCGCGTCCGCGACGACATCGCGGCAAGCGGCGGCGAAATCATCGACCTCGACGTCAACTTCCGCTCCCTCGACAGCCTGCTGACCCTTTTCAACGAATGCTTTGCCACCGTCATGGGCACCGCCGAGGACGCCATTCCCTTCCAGCCCTTGGGGGCCTTCCGGCGCGACGACCAGGCGGACGGAATCTGTGCCGAGTTTATGGCCATCGCCGCGAGCGGGGAAGGGGAGGGCGGCGACCCGCGAGCAGCGGAAGCTGTGGCCGTCGCCCGGCGGATCGGCGCGATGGTGGCCGGTCGCGAACAGCTTATCGACAGAGACACTGCACCCAGGCCGGTAAATTACGGCGACATCGCCGTCCTCTTCCGCACCGTCACCGACCTCGACACCTACGCCGCCGCGCTGCAGACCGCCGGCATACCCTATTACGTGGTTGGCGGCCGGGGTTTCTATCACCGCCAGGAAATCATCGACATCCTCAACCTTCTGCAGGTGGTCGACAACCGCGGCAACGAAACGGCCCTCGCCGGAGCGCTGCGCTCGCCCCCCTTCCTGCTCTCCGACGCCGCCCTGCTGACGCTGAAAAAGGGCGGGTCGAGCCTGTGGGAGGGGCTGGAACGCCCCGCCGCCGTCGCCGGGCTGCCCGCAGAGCAGCGCCAGGCGGCGGCGAGGGCCTGGCGGGTGATCGCCGGCCTCCGCGACCTGCGCGGGTCGGTCGGCGTTTCCCGCCTCATCCGCCTCGCCCTCGACGAAACAGGCTATCTGAATTTTGTCCTCACCCAGTTCATGGGGCAGCAGAAATACGCCAACCTCCTCAAACTGTCGGCGGTGGCCGACGCCTTCGAAAGCAAAGGGGCCGCCACCCTCGGCGACTTCCTGCGCTATGTCGCCAAACTTGTCGCCGGCGAGGTCCGCGAAAGCGAAGCCCAGGTTGAGAGCGAGGGCGGCGACACCGTCAAGCTGATGACCATCCATAAGGCCAAAGGCCTGGAGTTTCCCGTCGTCTTCATCCCCGACCTTCACCGCCGCTTCCGCGACGAAACCGGGCCCGTCCTGTTCAGCGCCGGGCAGGGGATAGGGTTGAAAGTCCCCGGAGTCGGCGGCGAACTCGTCGCAACCTCAGTGCACGAAGCGGTCGCATCACGGGAGAAAAGGCTTTCCCTGCTCGAACTAAAGCGGGTGCTCTACGTCGCCCTCACCCGCGCCAAAGACTATCTCGTCCTGTCGGCCGCCGGCGGCAAGGTCACCACAGGCAAAGACTTCACCGCGCTCGGCACGTGGCTGGGCTGGCTGGGGAAGGTCTACAACTTCGGCGATCTCGCCGCCCTCCCCGAACGCCTGGCGGTCGACAAAGCCGCCATCCTGGTCTGCGCCGGACCTTCGCTGCCGCTGCCGCCGGCCTGCGCCGTACCGGACAGGGCTGCAGACAGTCATGTCGCCGCAGGCTGGCTCGAAGGGCTTGCCGGGCGCATCGCCCCCCTTCCGCCCGTGCATCCCGAGACCGTCTTCACCGTAAGCGCCTTCGGCAAATTCCGGCTCTGTCCCCGCGCCTTCTATTACAGCTTCGTCGCCGCCCTGCCCGAACCGACGGTTGAGGCTGCTTACCGCGCCGATCCCGCCAAGCCACCCGGCCGAATCATCGGCGACATCCTCCACCGCTCTTTGGAACTGGCCGACCCGCGCCTGCCGGCCGACGAATGGCTGGCCAGGGCGGCGGCGGAAAAAGCTCCCCCCCACTGGCGCCGGGCGGCGATGGCCGAAGTGCGGCCGCTGCTCGCCCGCTACACGGGCAGCGACCTTTTCCGGGAAACGGCCGCTTACCCCATAAAGCGTGAGTGGCAATTCGCCTTCCACCTCCCCGACCCCGACGGGCGGGAAACCTATGCCTTCGCCGGCCGCGTCGACTGCCTGCTGGACTACCGGGACGGCAGCTTCGGCATTGTCGACTACAAGACCGACAAAGTCACCGCCCGCGAGGCGGCAGGCAAAGCGGACGAATACGCTCTTCAGCTTGTGCTGTATGCCATGGCGGCCGAAGCGGCAGGGCAGGGGACGGCGAAAGACGCCCGGCTCCACTTCCTGCGGCCCGGCGTCACCGTAACCGTGCCTGTTGGCCAAGCGGCGCGGGCCGCGACCACGGCCGAACTAGTGGCGGTATGCCGCCGCGTTCGCGGCAGCGAACGCGAGGAAGACTATCCCGTCAGCACCGCCTGGTGCCCGCGCTGCGGCTACCGCGTGCTGTGCAGCGGCTACAGGCCCGAATAGGGCGGAGAAACAGTTAAACCCCGCCGATTTCCGGCGGGGTTTAACTGTTGGAAACATATTCCTGTTTATAACGATCCACTATTCAGTCGGCGTTTGCGGGCAAGCGGTGTTTTTGTCGTGGCATTTCTCGCAAGCGAGCCAGTTTTCGCAGCCGGGGCCGAGACAGAAGGCATTGCAGTCGTACATAATGAACACCCTCCTTTGTTTCTTGATTAAATTATAGCAACGAAAATTAACAAAATCAATAAAAAACAGCAAGTTAAATTAATAACTTACGAAATGTTACGCATGTAACTTAATAAAAATGAATAAGTTACGTTATTAACTTACTTAACTGCTGAAGTATGATATTATTTTAACACATGAAGAGCCAGTAAAAAGTGAAATTCGTACGGCTGACAATAAAATGGTAGGCATATCCTATACACGTGAATGAATAAAGATCCTTGAATTATCTGGAGTCATAACTGTTTGTGATTGTTTTACCGAACTTATAATGATTTCACATACAAAAAGGCGAGGGTTCGACCTCCCATCGCCTCCACCACCAATATCTCCTATTACAGAACTCTTTATAAATTCTAACGGCGACAGCGAAAAGTATTGCAAAATGTTAGCAAAAAAGGTAACTTAATGGTTGATACTTATTTATTTATGCAAAATCTTCCTGGGAGGGGGCGAGCCCCAAAACATGATCTCAACCAAATCGGGAAACTTGACGTACGGTCTTAACGACAGCGTTCCCTTTCGTTCACTCGTGCCGCTTGTTCTCCAGCAGGTTGCCTTGCTTTCGGTAGAACTGGCTTTCCCGGTGATTATCGTCAACTTGGCCGGCGGCTCGACCGAACAGGCCCAGAGCGTGGTCAGCCTGATGATGATTGCCATGGGTGTCGGGACAATATTACAAGCCTTGGGCAAAGGCCCCATCGGCTCGGGCTACTTTTGTGCCCACGAGACGGGAACTGCTTACTTTCCGGCGGCGATCATGGCGATAAAGGCGGGTGGGTTCCCCCTGCTATGCGGCATGACGGTGGTGGCCGGAGTGTTTCAGATGCTGCTCAGCCGGCTGGTAAAGAAGATGCGCATCCTGTTTCCGCCGGAAATTATCGGTCTCATTATTACCATGATGGCGTTCATGTATATCGGCTATAGCGTGCCGTACTTTTTTGGTTTGCATGAGTCGCCGGTCGAACGCCGGGATGATTATATCACTTCCGGCGTTACGCTGGTACTTGTTATTGCCATGTATATATGGGGAAATCAAAGGCTGCGCGAATATGCGCTGCTGATCGGCATAGCTGTGGGGTATGTCGTCTCCTTTCTGTCCGGCGGCTTAGACGGCAGCCATTTTAATAAAGTGTACGATGCGCCTTTGTTTGCCCTGCCGACGGTCAGTCACGGCGGCTGGTCTTTCGACGGCACTATACTGCTGGCCTTCTTGCTGGCCGCATTTTGTTCAAGTATCATTACAGTGGGCAATATAACGACAAGTCAAAAAATAAACGATAGCAACTGGAAACGGATGGACATGCCTTCTGTCGGCAACGGGCTTTTGGCGGAGGGGCTGAGTACAGTGACCAGTGGGCTGCTGGGCGCACTCCCCCAGACGACCAGTCCCGGCAGTGTGGGTCTTACGGTGGCGACCGGCGCGACAAGCCGTCACATCGCATATGGCCTTGGCGGTTTCTTTATTCTGCTGGCCTTTTTTCCGAAAGTGGCGGCTGCTTTTGCGATAATGCCCAAAGCGGTCATGGGCACGATAATTCTTGTCGAAATAGCCTTCATCCTTCCGGCCGGGATGCAGATCTGTGTATCAAGGATGCTTGATTACCGCCGGTTGTTTATGCTCGGCATTTCTTTCGCTTTCGGTTTTGCGATCGACATTGTTCCTCAGTTTACCTCGGTTTTTCCTGAAGTGCTCAGGCCCTTGTTTCAAACGCCGCTGGCTTTGGCTGCGGTTACCGCGATTGTTTTGCACCTCATATTCCGAGTGGGTATCGCTTCCCGGGAGTCGCTGGAACTTGATTTGAGCACGCCAACCGACAGCTATGCTATACTGAACAATTTCATGCAGGGGGCCGGCGGGGAATGGGGTGCCCGGACAGATGTTATAAGTCGGGCGACGGCGGCGATCAACGAGCTTATCGAAACCACCGTAGCTCACCGCTTTTGTACAGGTAAAATGAAGATCGACGCAGCTTTCGAGGAATTTAATCTTTCGGTCGATATATACTATGAGGGAACCGCCATGGACTTCCCGAAAGAAAAGCCCAATCAGCACGACATACTGCACGATGACTTGGCTGTGGCCAAGCTGTCAGGCTATCTTATCAATAATTATGCCGATAAGATAGCGGTCAAAAACGTCAATGAAACCTGTCATATCCACATGAATTTCGAACATTGATTGAAATGCGAACCCGCTTCCTTGCCTGGCGGCACGAAAGCGGGTTTGTTTTTGCCCGGTGGTCCTGGACGGGAGTAATCCGGAAGAAATACGGGTGAAAGGCCGCAGCCAGCCTGGCGGCCATGTTATAGTTACATTTTTCACATGTCCCTAAAAAAACATCCCGGCGGTTAAGCCGGGATATTTGCCTTGCCTTATTCGAGATTAAGCGTTTCTCCCGGCTTGACGACCAGCACCGGGGTGCCGAGACGTTTTTCCACATCCCGCTTGAATTCCTGCGGGTCCTGAGCGATAACCGGCCAGGTGTTATAATGCATCGGCACGACGAAGCGCGGTTTGAGCATGGCTACCGCCTCGACGGCGTCCGCCGGCCCCATGGTGAAATTGTCGCCGATCGGCAGCAGGGCGTAGTCGATCTTCTCCAACCGGCCGAGCAGGGCCATGTCGCCGAAGAGAGCGGTATCGCCGGCGTGGTACACCGTCGTGCCGCCCATATTGACCACAAAGCCACAGGCGTGCCCTCCCGGCACCCCTGCGCCATGGAACGCGAGGGTCAGGCGGACATAACCGAAGTCGAAGGCATGCTTGCCGCCGAGATGCATGGCGTGCGCCTTGCAGCCCTGCCCGCCGCACAATCCGGCCATTTCGGCGGTCGACACGACAGTGGCCCCCGTGCGCTTGGCGATCTTCACCGTATCGCCGAGGTGGTCGGCGTGACCGTGAGAGGGCAGGACGTACTGACAGTCGATATCGGCCGCCTGGGCGGCCGCGCAGGGGCTGTCGGTGAGAAACGGGTCGAAGATAAGCGACGTCCGGCCGTCGGAAAAAAGAAAACAGGAGTGGCCGAGATATTTGAGGGTCTTCATGACAATACCTCCTCATCAATAGTTTTTCCCGTCGGTACTGCAAATAATATCCAGTAATATTATTATTTGCTCCGGCGGAAAAAACCTCTCAAATTCGGGCAGGTTTTCCAATGTTTCGTTTTCCGTCTGAGCCGGGCAGGTTATCGGGCCGGGGCGGCGAATATTCTACCTACGGCCCTAGTCGGTGGGGGAAGACGAAAGGAGGCGTAGCAATGTACGATAGCCATGACCGTGCCATCCATTACCTCAGAGTCTCAGTCACCGACCGCTGTAATTTTCGCTGCGCCTATTGCCTGCCGCCACGGGGCGTAAAATGGCTGCCTCATGCCGAAATACTCACCTACGAGGAACTGCTGCGCCTTATCGGCGTTTTCAGCCGCGAAGGCATCAGCAAAGTACGGCTGACAGGGGGCGAGCCTCTGGTGCGCAAGGGTATAGTCGATTTCGTTGCCGCCGTCAAAAAACTGGGGACAATCGAGGACCTATCGCTGACGACCAATGGCAGCCTGCTGCCGCAGTATGCCGCCGCGCTGAAAGCCGCCGGTCTCGACCGGGTCAATATCAGCCTCGACACCATAGACCCGGCCGGCTTCGCGAAAGTCACCCACTGCGGCCGCGTCGAGGACACCCTCCAGGGAGTAAGGAGCGCCCTCGAGGCAGGCCTTACGCCCGTCAAACTCAACGTCGTGCTCACCGAAGCTTTGAGCCCCGCCGACCTGACTTTCTTCGTCGACCAGGTCCAACGCTACCCAATCGCCGTGCGCTTCATCGAGCGCATGCCGCTGGGCGGCCGGGGCGGGCTGGCGTCAGGTCCCGACATCGCCGCCGTAAAACGGCTGTTGGAAGAAACCGGGCACGGGCGGCTGGAACCGGCGGCCACTAAGGGCAACGGGCCGGCCCGCTACTGGCGGCTGCCCGAGTCGCGCGGAACCTTCGGTTTCATCACACCGATCTCCGAGCATTTCTGCAACGCCTGCAACCGCATCAGGCTGACTGCGGACGGCCGGCTGCGCCCCTGTCTGCTGAGCGACCGGGAAATCGATGTCAGGACACCGCTCAGAGCCGGCGCCAGCGACGCCGACCTGGCCGAGCTTTTCGCCGCCGCCATCAGTGACAAGCCCAAGGGGCATTCCCTCTGCCGCACCAGCGGCTATCCCGGCTTCGGACGTCGTATGTCGCAGATCGGCGGGTGAAATTACTGGCAATTATTGGAAATTATTTGGCAGGAGATTAACCGAACTGCCCGAATATTATACGTAACCTTGTAAAGACTGAACGCATACAGGGAAGGTGTTGGGCAAGTTTGGTTATCGAAGTGCGCTTATACGCGTCGCTCAGACGCTACCGGCCGGCGGGCTCAGATACCGGTATGGTGGCCGTCGACGTTCCTGACGGTATTTCATTGGGCGAACTTCTCTCCGAATTGGAGATCGATACCGACGAGATAAAACTGGCGGCAGTTAACGGCAACGACAGCAATCCGGCGCGGGTGCTGTTCGACGGCGACCGGGTCGAACTGTTCCCCCGCGATTTCGCCGCCAAGGCGTAAGCCGCCGCAGGAAGGAGCCAGGGAGTGGAACTAACTCATTTTAATCAATCCGGCCGGGCGCGCATGGTGGACGTTTCGGTTAAAAACGACACCCAGCGCGAAGCGGTTGCCGAAGGCCGGGTAACCATGCTGCCCGCCACGCTCGCTCTCATCAAGGCGGGGGGAGTCGGTAAAGGCGACGTCCTCGGAGTGGCCCAGGTAGCCGGAATAATGGCGGCCAAACAAACCTGGCAGCTTATCCCGATGTGTCATCCCCTGCTGCTGACCGGGGTCGACATCGGTTTCAGCATCGACGAAGCGGCCAGCGCTATCGATATCGTCGCCACGGTAAGGACCACCGGCAAAACCGGTGTGGAAATGGAGGCTTTAACGGCCGTATCCGTCGCCGCCCTGACCATTTACGACATGGCCAAGGCCGTCGACAAAGGCATGGTCGTCGAATACGTCCGCCTGGCCGCCAAATCGGGCGGCAAGAGCGGCAATTACGTGCGGAGCGATCGCGACTAGGAGGATAAAAGTGCCAGGAACAATCATCGCAGTATGCACAAGCGCCAGCAAAGGCGAGCGCAAGACCAACGTCGGCCGCGGCACACTGGTGCCGGGGCTGGGGCTGGAAGGCGACGCCCACGCCGGCTTCGCCCACCGCCAGATAAGCCTGCTGGCCATGGAAAGCATCGACAAAATGCGCCAGGCGGGGCTCGACGTCGGACCGGGCGACTTCGCCGAAAATATCACCACCCAGGGCATATCCCTCGTGTCGCTGCCGGTCGGCACCCGCCTGAAGATCGGCGACGCGCTCCTGGAAGTCAGCCAGATAGGCAAGGAATGCCATAACCGCTGCGCCATCTACTACCAGGCCGGCGACTGCGTAATGCCCAAAGAAGGCATCTTCGCGACCGTAGTTACCGGCGGGCCGGTAGCGGTCGGCAATACGCTTGAGGTGGTGACCGACAATGTTTAGCATCGGCATAATAACCGCCAGCGACAAGGGCTCCCGCGGCGAACGCGAGGACGTCAGCGGGCGGACCATAGCCACCATGCTGGCAGGCATCGGCGAAGTGCGCCATTATGTCGTCGTGCCCGACGAGCGCGAAGCACTCAGTAAGGAAATGGTCAATATGGCCGACACGCTCGCCGTCGACCTTATCCTGACCACCGGCGGCACCGGCCTCAGCCCGCGGGACGTCACCCCCGAGGCCACCCTCGCCGTGATCGACCGCCACGTGCCGGGCATCCCCGAAGCCATGCGGGCCAAATCGCTGGAAGTAACCTCCCGGGCCATGCTGTCGCGGGCGGTAGCCGGCGTCCGCGGTCGCACGCTCATCATCAACCTTCCCGGCAGCCCCAAAGGAGTCAAAGAATGCCTGGAAGTCGTCCTGCCCGCCCTGGAGCACGGGCTGGCGATCATGAAGGGCGAGGCCGGCGAATGCGGCGGACCGGCGACGGCAGGCAAGTAGCGCCGTAACCCATAAAATTAACTTGACATGGCCAAACTACTTTTGCTATAGTAACTATCAACAACACATTTAAATGCGATGAGCGGGAGAAGTAAGCCAGAAGCGTTTCCCAGAGAGCCGGGGGGTGGTGCGACCCGGCAAACGCACTGACCGAAATACACCCGCGAGCAGCAGGTTGAAAGCTTCATGCGAGTAGACCGGGCCGGAGCGCCACCGTTAACACAGGCTAGGGTATCGGACATTTGTCCCGTACCTGAACAGAGCGGCTTGCCACAAGCAAGCAGGGTGGTACCACGGGTATAATATCCCGTCCCTGATTTCAGGGGCGGGATTTATTTATTTTCCCAAGGGAGGCTGCCTACAAAGTCCATCTGCTGTGTCGCTCCTCCGACGTACTTCCAGTACGCCTCCGGTCGCGTCCTCGTCGCTCCTTGCATCTGGAGCTTTCTAGACAGCCTCGCACAGTCCAATAAAACTACAGGAGGGTTTATCATGATCATCGTAATGCAGCCTCATGCCAGCGAAACCGACATCAACCGTGTCGTCGAGAAAATAACCGGCCTAGGCCTCAAAGTCCACCTCTCGGAGGGACGATACCGCACCATCATCGGCGTCATCGGCGACAAGAAAATCATCAACGGTCTCCCGGTCGAAGTAATGCCGGGGGTCGAGAAAGTCGTCTCCGTGACCGAAAGCTACAAACTCGTCGGCCGCGAATTCAAGCACGAGGACAGCGTCATCGACGTCGGCGGCGTGCCGGTCGGCGGCGAGGGCCTCGTCGTCATGGCCGGGCCGTGCGCGGTCGAAAGCCGCGAGCAGCTCCTGGAATCGGCGCTGGCCGTCAAAGCGGGCGGGGCGCAGTTCCTGCGGGGCGGAGCCTACAAACCGCGGACCTCGCCCTACTCCTTCCAGGGCCTGGAGGAAAAGGGCCTGGAAATGCTGGCCGAGGCCCGCGAGAAAACCGGCCTGAAAATCGTCACCGAAGTCGTCGACATCCAATCGGTGCCGGTGGTGTGCACCTACGTCGATATACTACAGGTCGGCGCCCGCAACATGCAGAACTTCCAGCTCCTCAAAGCGGTGGGCAAAGCAGGCAAACCCGTCCTCCTCAAGCGCGGCATAGCGGCCACCATCAACGAATGGCTCAACGCCGCCGAATACATCATGAACGAGGGCAACTACAGCGTCATCATGTGCGAACGGGGCATCCGCACCTTCGAAGACTTCACCCGCAACACCCTCGACCTCAGCGCCGTAGCCGCCGTCAAAAGCGTCAGCCACCTGCCGGTGATCGTCGACCCCAGCCACGGCACCGGGGTGTGGAAGCTCGTCCGGCCGATGGCCAGGGCCGCGGTCGCCGCCGGCGCCGACGGGCTGATGATCGAGGTTCACCCCAACCCCGCCGAAGCCCTCTCCGACGGCAAACAGTCGCTCACCCCGGAAAACTTCGCCGGCCTGATGCGCGAAGTGGCGGGCATCGCCGGTGTCATGGGCCGGAGGATGGCATGAAAAACCCCCGGATAACCATCATCGGCGTCGGCCTCATCGGCGGGTCCCTCGGCCTCGCCCTCACAGCCGCCGGCCATGACGTCACCGGCGTCGACAGCGACCAGGGCAGCCTCGGCATCGCCGTCGAGCGCGGCTCGGTCGACCGCGGCACAACCGACCTCGCGGCCGGAGTAGCGGAGGCCGACATCGTCTTCCTCTGCACCCCCGTGCTGCAGATCCCCGCGCTCGTCGCCCGCATTGTTCCCCATCTCAAGGCAGGGGCCATCGTCACCGACGTCGGCAGCACAAAAAAGTACCTGGGCGAAAAAATAGCCCGCCTGCTACCCCAGGGCGTCCACTACGTCGGCGGACACCCCATGGCCGGACGGGAGAAAAGCGGCATCGCCGCCGCCGATAGCAAACTGTTCCGCGACAAACGCTACATCCTCACCCCCGGCGCTGCCACACCGGCGGCGGTGGTGGCGGCCGTAGCCGACCTCATCCGCAAAACCGGCGCCAGGGTGAGCGTCATGGACATCATCCACCATGACGACTGCGCCGCCGTCATCAGCCATGTGCCCCACATCGTCGCCGCCGGCCTCGTAAACCTTCTCGGCCGCTACCCCGGCGAGGAGGAAAACATCGGCGCGCTCGCGGGGGGCGGCTTCTGCGACACAACCCGTATCGCCTCCTCCGACGCCGACATGTGGGCCGACATCTGCCTCACAAACCCGGCTGCCATCACCGCCGGCCTCGAAGAGCTGCAGGCGCTGCTCGGCGACGTCGTCGCCGCCATCCGGCGCGGCGACCGCGCGGCGGTTCACGCCTTCTTCGCCGCCGCCAAAGCGCGGCGGGACAACATCATCGCGTCACTCTAGACCAATTGGCGTTGATGATCTGGGCGATGACCTTCTTTGCCTCGATATCGGGGTGAAGGCCGTCGACCGCGTAATAATCGGGCAACTCCCGCCCGGCGTCCGCCAGGTGGGGATCAAGATCGATATGATAGCGCTGCTGCCTGATAAAATTATTGACGGTGTCGAACTCCTGCCGCCAGTTCGACGCCGTTTCTTCGTTAAAAACCTTCTTGATCGCCTCAGGATTGATCGGCGGCAGAGTAACGAAAATCGGGCGAATGCCGCGCGCCTGGCATTTGGCGCGGATGGCGGCCAGATCCTCGATGACATTCTCGGCGGGCGTGCCGCCGCGCAGGCTGTTCGTGCCGCCCATGACCAGGAGGAACTTCGGGCGGAAAGGCAGCACGTCGCGTTCAAATCTCGCCGCCATCGTCTCCGAAGTGTCGCCGCTGCGCCCAAGATTGACGACCGGGAAATTGAGGTACGTCTGGAAGCTGTACTCCCAGTCGCCCGGCGAATAAGAAACCGCGCCGCCGCCGTGGGTGACGCTGTCCCCCAATGTGGCCGCGTAATTGCCCCGCCTGAGATCGACCACGAAACTGCGGACCTCGGAATAAACGCCCACCGGCCCGCCGGCGGCGTCCAGGCCCCGCACCCGCCAGTAATAAGTGCCGGGCGTGACGCGCGGCTCCTCGTCATAGCACGCGAACCCGGTCGCCTCCTTGCTCCACACGCGGTATACCGACGGCGCAATGCCGGCCGGCAG
The DNA here is from genome assembly GCA_031460455.1 of Sporomusaceae bacterium. Lineage (NCBI taxonomy): Bacteria > Bacillati > Bacillota > Negativicutes > Selenomonadales > Sporomusaceae > Sporomusaceae bacterium. The sequence continues at coordinate 44,307 of JAVKTQ010000011.1, read as the reverse complement.
CTCGGGCAGATCGCTCAACACCTCCACCTCGTAACTCACCGCCCCGGCGATGGGGATCCAGGCATAGGCCGGGTAAAGCGGCGTAGGAAGACCATTGCGGTTGAAGACGGTCGTCAGCAGCGGCCGCAGCACCTGCTCCTTACCATGGTCAATGAACATCTCCTGGGCATCCGAGAACACCCCCAGCGGGTCGCCGTCGTAATCGAGAGCCCGCACCCGCCACCAGAGGCGGGTTATGTCATAGCGGGAAAAGTCGGCGTTAAAGCCGTTGGTAAACACCGCGCGGGAATGGGTGAAGCGGTGGCGGGACGGTTCGACGCCCCCCGGATTCTCCGGCGGCGCATCCAGAAACTCGATCTCATAATACACCGCCCCCGGCACCACCGTCCACGTCAGCATCGGCTTGTCCGCGGCCGGCGCGGCGGCGGGATAGGACGAAGTGGCGACAGGCTTGAGGCGCTTAAATTCGACATCCGACCGGCCTGTCAGCGCCGCCAGATCGAGCGGGTCGGAGAAGGCGCCCAGCGGGTGGCGGAAAAGACCGTGGGCCGACACCCGCCAGAACGTGCGGAAAGGATAATTATCGTTGATCGTAAAGCTGTTTCGCCATGTGCGGAAAGAAAAGATCCGTTCGCCGGGCGGCGCCGGAAACTGTCCCGACGGCGCCTGCAGCACCTCCACCTCGTAGTAGCCGAGATACGGCAGCCGTTGCCACGAGAGAACGTACTCGTTCGCGGCGAACGCCGCCTCCAACTTTGGCTTGTAACCGCCCAGAACCACGGCTGCGGCGGTCTCCGCCATGTATATCAAAACAAGTGCGATAACGATCGGCAGGAAAAAGCGCTTCATTGATTGCCTCACTTTGACAGATTTTCGACAGGTATTCGACGGTCTGGCACCGAACACTCTTGTATGCCTTAATCCGGGGAGATGATTGGTTGCTCGATCGTACGTTCTACAACCGCCCTTTTCTTTGTCTTGTTGCCGCCAACGGGTTCTTTTGGATGAGCGTCAACTTCTTTCTGCCGGTGCTACCAATATATTACCACAGTCTGGGTATGAACGACCACCAGATCGGACTTGCGGTCGGAGCGTTCTCCATCGGTTCGCTGATGTTCCGCCTGTTCGCCGGGCGGGCGGTCGACCGCTACGGCGGGGTGCCAGTGCTCACCGCCGGCGTCATCCTGTCCGTGCTCGCCATCGGCAGCTACCATCTCGCCGTAACCCTCGCCGCCGCTACCGCAGCCCGTTTTCTCCACGGCGTGGGCATCTCGGGCTACAGCTCCTCCGCGCTCACCACCGTCACCATGATGCACGAAAAACACCGCGCCACCGAAGCGGTCGCCTTTTACACCCTGTCCACCATGATCGGCATGGGCATCGCCGCCAGTTCCGCGACCTGGCTGTACGCAGCGGGCGGGATGCCGCTCGTCATCGGCGTCGGCGCGTTAACTACCGCGCTTTCCTTGTTATTATTCCCGCGGCGGGTCAAACCGCAAATCACCGCGGCTGACGGTCAGTCCCTGCCGCTCAAAAAGATCGTCGCCGCTCCCGCCGTCCTCATATCCACGATCAGCCTGGCGGCAGTCAACATGTGCTACGGCAGCATCATGACCTTCCTGCCCCTGCTCATGCTCAGCCGGGGGATAACCGAGTTCAACTCTTATTACGTGGCCTACTCGGTCGTCGTCATCCTGTCCCGCATTTGGATCGGCCGCCTTTGCGTCGTGCTGCGCCCCGACCGCCTGGTATTCTACGTCCTCGCCGTTCTCGGCCTCACAATGCTGACGGCCGGGCATTTCACCGGCTCCTGGGTAGCGGCGCTGTGCGGCGCCGGGATCGGCGTAGGTTATGGCCTGGCTTTCCCGGCCATGGCGACAATCATCGCCGCCAACGTTCAGCCGGCCAACCGGGGCACCGCCTTCGGTTTCTTCACAATGGCGGTCGACATGGGCTTAGGCTTCGGCGCCATCGGCATGGGGGCGGTAGCCGCCGCCTGGGGTTATCAGGCCGTCTTCGCCGCCGCCGGCATCTACACCCTCGCTTACGCCGCCCTCTATCAGCTGTGGCTGCGGGGGAAACTGACCGCGCCGGCGACATCCGCATAAAAAGGGCATAAAAGAGCCGGTTGGTTTTAACCAACCGGCTCTTTCGCTATGTGCATGTTCTAAAAATACAGGTCCCGTTTCCCCGCCGCGATTTCCTCAAGACGTTCGGCCGTTGCGGTCCGGATATTTTCCTGAGGGATATCGTCCAGCGACCGGCTTATCAGTTTTTCGCCCATGACGCGGGTTTGCTCGTCAGCGTAGTCGAGCAGATACTCCTTAAAGGTGAGGAGGGCGTTGGGCAGGCAGACATTTTGGATCTCGCCGCTCTTGGCCAGCGCCATGAAGCGGTCGCCCGTGCGGCCCTGACGGTAGCAGGCAGTGCAGTAGCTGGGCACGAAGCCCTTCCCGCACAACATGCGGATAATCTCGTTCGGCGACCGCTGGTCGCTCGGTTCGAACTGCTGGCCGCTGTTCGGGCTGCAGGCGACATGCTGCTGGTGCACCTGCTGGTAGCCGCCCACGCCGGTGCACGACCCGGCGCTGATCTGGGAAATACCGTACGTGATCAGCTCGTCGCGCAGCTCCGGATCCTCGCGGGTGGACAGGATCATGCCGGTGTAAGGCACCGCCAGGCGGATGATGGCGATAATCTTCTTGAAATCCTCGTCGCCCACCAGATAGGGGAAGCTGTCGAGATTCACGCTGCCGGCGGGGCGCAGGCGCGGCACCGAGATGGTATGGGGGCCCACGCCGCAGTCGCGGTCGAGGTGTTCGGCGTGGAGAAACATCGCCACCGTTTCGTACTTGAAATCGTACAGGCCGTACAGCACGCCGATGCCCACGTCGTCGATACCGGCCTTCATCGCCCGGTCCATCGCGGTCGTGTGCCAGTTGTAATCCCGTTTCGGGCCGCTGGGATGCAGCGCGGCATACGTCGGGCGGTGATAAGTCTCCTGAAAGAGGATATACGTGCCGATATTGGCCTCTTTCAGCTTGCGGTAATCCTCGACAGTCGTCGCGGCGATGTTCACGTTTACGCGGCGGATGCTGCCGTTGCCGTCCTTGATGCTGTAAATTTCCCTGATGACGTCGGTTACGTAATCTATCGGGCAGTTGACAGGGTCCTCGCCGGCCTCGACGGCCAGGCGCTTATGGCCGAGCGATTCGAGAACCTCAACCTCCTCCTTGACCTCCGGCAGCGTGAGGCGGCGGCGGAGCTGCTCCTTGTTGCCGGTCCGGTACCCGCAGTAGACGCAGTTGTTGATACAGTGGCTGGAAATATACAGCGGAGCGAAGAGGACGATGCGCTTGCCGTAAATCGCCTCCTTCACCGCCGCGGCGGCGGCAAACATCTCCCGCAGCAGTTCGGGGTCATTCACCTCGAGCAGTACCGCCACCTCGCCGGCGGAAAGTCCCTTGTATCCGCCGGCCTTCGCGATGATGCGCCGGACGCCGGCCGCGTCGCCCGCCTTCGTCTTGGCCTCGGACAGAAGCCTCTCGATAAGGGCGTCATCGATAAAGGCGTCGGAAGTGCGTTCTTTTTCATCGATCATGATATTTCTCCTCCTCTAAACTCTGGGTGGTGAGCGCCGACTTGACGGTCACGCCCGGCAGATTGCCGAGCTTGCCGGTCAGGGCGCCTACTTCGTCGGTCGTGCCTTCGATAATCAGGGCGATAACGCCCACATTCACCTCGGGTTTCGGTATGCCCATGCGGCCGATGACGATATGGCCGTAGTCCGAGATTACCGTATTAACTTTCTCCGCGACGTTTTTCGGCTCGTGGATGACAATGCCGATGACCCCGATGCGTTTCATCTTCTCCATTCCTCCCGCGACAAACTCGCAAAATAAAAAACCTTCTTCTGCCAAGGGCAAAAGAAGGCGGACGTTACCGGACGGTAAACATCGCCATCCTCGGCGCAGGCGCGCGGCCCTTGCTTGCAGACTCGACAGAGCATCGGTTCCTCCCCAGCCGGCCGGCGGCCCGCTGCGTCAGAAGCTATTTAATTTATTATACACCGTTTTCGACTAAGAAAGAATAGTGCGGTGACGAAAAAGAGCAAATTTATTCCCTTCCTTATAACATTGGGCCGCATTGGTGATAATAAGAGAGTTCGACACAAAGCCGCCGCAGCGCGGCGCGAAAGGAACGATGCCCTTTGCCGCCGACGGTCGGCATCCCCCGCGGACTCCTCTACCATTACTACGGCGACATCTGGAGCGCCTTCTTCCGCAGGCTTGGCGCCATACCGGCGGTATCGCCGGAAACGACCAGGGCCGTCATCGAAGCCGGCAACTGCATCGACGAAGTCTGCCTGCCGGTCAAGGCCTTCTTCGGCCACGCCCGCGCCCTTGCGGACAAAGTCGATCTCCTTTTCCTGCCACGGGTAGTCAGCGTCGCGGCCGGCCACTATTCCTGCCCGAAAATCATCGGCCTCCCCGACATCATGCGGGCCGCCTTCCCCGGCGGGCCGCCCCTCATCGCCCCGACCGTCGACCTGCGCACAGGTCGCGGCAGCCTGCTGCGGGCCATAACCGGCGTGGGCGGGACGCTCGGTCGCTCGCCCCTCTACAGCCTCTACGCCTGGCAGCGGGCCTGGCGGGAATGCCGTCGCCCATACACGGCCGCAGTAGGAGCGGCAGACCTCCCGCGCGTCGCCCTGGTGGGCCACCCTTATATTCTCCGCGACCGCCAGATCAGCATGGACGTCACCGGCAAACTTGCGGCCATGGGGGTTGACGTCCTCACCGCCGACCGCGTCGACCCGCGGGCCGCCGACCAGGCCGCAGCCGCGCTGCCCAAGAACATATTCTGGCACTACTGCCGTCGCCTGGCGGGAGCGGCCCTGGCCTTCCTGGGGGCCAGCCCGCCGCCCGCCGGCATGATCTTCCTTACCTCCTTCGCCTGCGGTCCCGACTCCCTCGTCGGCGAGCAACTGAGACGGCAGGCCGGACATCGCGGCGTCCCCTTCCTGCTCCTCGCCCTCGACGAACACACCGCCGAAGCCGGCCTTGTCACCAGGCTGGAAGCCTTCACCGATATGCTGCCCAGGAGGCGCCCATGATCGTCACCTTCCCCCACATGGGGACGCTGCACATCGTCCTCAAAGCCCTGCTGACGGCGCTGGGAGTCCGGGCGGCGCCGCCGCCCCCCGTCAGCAAAACGACGCTTGAAATCGGGGCCAGGTATTCCCCCGAAACAGCATGCCTGCCGTTTAAAACAACACTGGGCAACTTCATCCAGGCCCTCGGGGCGGGCGCCGACACCATCCTCACCTGCGGCGGCGAAGGCCCCTGCCGCCTCGGTTATTACGCCACCGTACAGCGCGATATCCTCCGCGACCTCGGCTATAAATTCGCCATGATCGTCATCGAACCCGACATCGCCAGCGTCTGGCAGGCACTGCGGCGGCTCACCCCCGGCGGCCTGCGGCCCGTCTGGCCCGCTTTCCGGCTGGCCGGAGCCAAATTACGAGCCCTTGACGCCATCGAACAGACTGCCTGCCGCGCCCGGCCGCGCGCCGCCGTCACCGCCGCCGTCGATGCCGCGCGTCTCAGCGCCCTGGCCGCCGTCGATGCCGCCGCCACACCGGCCGCCGCCGCCGGAGCCGCCGCCGCGCTGCTGCGGCGGCTGGAAACGCTGCCTGTCGGCGACGGACCGGAGCCCCTCAGAGTCGGCCTGGTGGGGGAAATCTACGTCATGCTCGAATGCGGCGTCAACGGCGACCTCGTCCGCCGTCTCGGGCAGATGGGGGTCGAAGTCCATCCGACCATGCTGCTCGGCGACTACGTCGGCGCCCATATCCTCAGAGACAGAGCCGCCCTCCGCCGGTCGGCGGCCGTCGTCGCCGCCGCGGCGCCCTTCCTCGGCCACTATGTCGGCGGCCACGGCATAAAAAGCGTCGGCCACACCGCCGCCATGGGGCAAACCGGGTTCGACGGCATAATCCACGTATTCCCGTTCACCTGCATGCCCGAAGTCATCGCCAAAAACATCCTGCCAGGGGTAAGCGAAAAAGCGGGCATCCCCGTGCTGTCGCTGGCCTTTGACGAGCAGACCGGCGAAGCGGGAACAGTGACGCGCCTCGAAGCCTTCGTCGATTTGCTGCGCTATCGTAGCAGAAAAGGCTTTCTCCAGGCAAGCAAGAACCCGGCCAAAAACTGTGAATGTGACCAATATCACTGTTGGCCGTCTTGTCCCCGGATATAATAGAAACAGACAACAACGGAAGAGGTGTGGATGATGGATAAAGTGAAGCGCAAAATAGTCAGAATCGACGAAGCCCTCTGCACAGGCTGCGGCAAATGCGTAACCCCCTGCGCCGAAGGCGCCATCGAAATAGTAGGCGGCAAGGCCAAGGTCCGCCGCGAACAGCTTTGCGACGGGGCCGGCTTTTGCCTGGGCGTCTGCCCGACCGGGGCCCTGACCCTCGAAGAACGGGAAACCGTCCCCTTCGACGAGCACGCCGTCCACGAACACAAAAAAACACTGGCCGACAAACCGGAATACAACGTCACCATGAAATGCCACCTCTGCGGCATCACCGAGCACGACCGGCCCCTGCTGCCCATCAAGTCGAAGGGCGAGAGCGATTGGGTGTGTGTAAAATGTATCCCCCGCCTAATCCACGGCTAGTCGGGACGTTGATAACCCCCCATCTGCTGCGTTGTTTCGCCGGGCGCTTGCTAGCGTACGACCCGAGTACGCGTCGCGGCGCGCCCGGCGAAGCCGCCTTGCATCTCGAGGGTTCTGAACGTCCCTCGGCTTTTAGGCAAGAAAGCGTCCCCCCCGCGGGGCGTTTTTGTTTTATAGGCCGGATATAGGATTTTTACCGCCCGCTATGGAACTATAACAACAAAGAGGTGAGCCTCATGGAAAAATTCGTCGTCGCCACCCCCACCGAGGGGTTCATCGACATCACCGCCCAGGTCGCCGCCATCGTCAGAGCCGGCGGCGTCGGCGAAGGGCTTTGCCACGTCTTTGTTCCCCACACCACCGCCGGCGTCACCATCAACGAGAACGCCGACCCCGACGTCGTCGCCGACATGCTCGCCGGCCTCGACAAGCTGGTGCCGTCGCTGCCCTACCGCCACGCCGAAGGCAACTCCCCGGCCCACATCAAAGCTTCCCTGCTGGGCGCGGCGGCCACCATGCCGATAACGGGCGGCGGACTCGTACTCGGCACCTGGCAGGCGATATACCTGGGTGAATTCGACGGCCCGCGCCGGCGGACGGTCTGCGTCACCCTCGTCGGCCGTTAGTCATGGCGGTCGTCGTATGCGCCGTCGAACTATTCATCCCCGCCGCCGGTTCGCTCAAAGCCAAGCGCCAGGTCGTGCGCAGCGTCGTCGGGCGCATCCGCTCCCGCTGCGGCGCCTCCGCGGCCGAGACCGGGCACCAGGACACCTGGCAGCGCGCGGCCGTCGAAATCGCCATCGCCGGCAGCAGCCGGGCCGTACTCGCCCGACAGGTCGAACTCGTCAGGCGGATCATCGACGATTGCGGCGAAGCCGAAGTCGTCGCCTTTAGCGTCGACTACCTGTGACCGTCCTGCGGACAACGGTTTCGCAGACAACCGCCGTTGCTGTATCGTTATACGGACAATCGTGTACATAATAATAGACAAGACCGCAGGCTTCTCCGCCAATGCGGTCCGCGCAGAGGTGACCCATGCACATCGTCCTCGTCGAACCGGAAATACCGGGCAACACCGGCAACATCGCCCGTCTGTGCGCCGCGACCGGCTGCGAACTGCACCTCGTGCGGCCGCTCGGCTTCTCCACCGACGACCGCTACCTCAAGAGAGCCGGCCTCGACTACTGGCATCTCGTCAAAGTCCACTACCACGACTCCTTCGCCGCCGTCGAGAAGCTGTACGACGGCCTGAACTTCCACTTCAACACCACCAAAGCCGACCGGTTCTACCACGAGGTCGCCTACACCCCCGCAGACGTGCTTGTTTTCGGTCGGGAAACGGCCGGACTGCCGGACACCATCCTTGGCCCCAACCGTTCCCGCTGCGTGCGCATCCCGATGCTGGCCGGCGCGAGATCGCTCAACCTTTCCAACGCCGTCGCCGTCGTCGTATACGAAGCTCTGCGCCAGAACGGCTTTCGGGATTTGCTTTGAAAAAACGACAAACTGGCATAATTTTTGCAGGAGTTGATTAAGAATGGCGCAAGCTCAATTCGGTCCGGCCGGAAACCCGGACGCATTCTACGCAGCGGGATACAAGGCCTCGGTCGAAATGCCGGCGTGGCTGGCCTCCATGGGTCTCGACGCTTACGAATACCAGTGCAGCCGCGGCGTCACCATCCGCGAGGAAACCGCCCGGGCCATCGGCGAGGCCGCCCTGCGGCACGGCGTAAAGCTCAGCGTTCACGCCCCTTACTACATCAACCTGGCCACCGAAGACCCGACCATCGCCGCCAACACCACCAGGCACATCCTCAAATCGCTCGAAGCCGCCCGCTGGCTGGGTGCCGACCGCGTCACCTTTCACATCGGCGGTCCGGGCAAGCAGCCCAGGCACCAGGCGATCGACCGTGCCACCGCGCTTTTCCTCGCCATCCTGGAGGAAGCCGACAAGCAAGGGCTGCTGGCAGGAATCTACCTCGCCCCGGAAACGATGGGCAAACAGAACCAGCTCGGCAACCTTGAGGAAGTGCTGGCTTTCTGCGCCTTGAGCGAATGGACAATCCCCACCATCGACTTCGGCCACCTTCACGCCGTCACCGGCGGCCGCTACACCACCCGCGCCGAATACGAGGCCGCCTTCGACCTCGTCGCCGAGAAACTGGGCGAACAGAAAGCCGCCGCCGTCCACATCCACTTCAGCCGCATCGAATTCACCAAAGCGGGCGAAAAACGTCATTGGACATTCGGCGACGACTACGGGCCGCCCCACGAGCCGCTCCTCGACGTCATCGCCGCCCGCGGCTACACGCCGCGGATCGTCTGCGAATCGGCCGGCACCCAGGCCGCCGACGCCAAGACCATGCAGGAATACTACCGGAATGCTTTGGCAAACCGCTAAGAAATTACATTAATAAATAAAAGGGGGAGAGATATTTGAGTGACAGAAACCCCGTCCTCGAACACTTCCTGCACGTCATGCCGGTGCTTGTCGACCTCCACGCCGGCGAAATCGGCGTAGCCATTACCGACCGGGAAAAGTACCTCTTTTACCGTCCGTCGCAGAAACTCGACCTTAAAATTCCGGAGGGGACTCCATTAAAGCCCGGAACCGCAATTGTCAAGGCTATGGAAGAAAAGCGCCGCGTAGTCGTACGGGGGGATAAGGCGACTTTCGGGTTGCCGTACATCGCAACAGCCTATCCGGTATCCGACGCCGACGGACGGGTGGTAGGCGGGGTGGTTGTCATCGAGCAGACCGACCGTCAGGACGCCCTAAAGGACATGGCCGGCAAACTGAGCGACAGCATCAGCGTCCTCGCCAGCACCACCGAAGAAATCTCCGCCCAGGCGGAAGAAATCGCCACCGTCAGCGCCAACCTCTCCCGGCTCTCCCAGGAATCGCAGCAGCGGGTCAAAGAAACCGACCAGGTTATCGGTCTCATCAAAACCATCGCCGGACAGACCAACCTGCTGGGTCTCAACGCCGCCATCGAGGCGGCCCGGGTGGGCGACGCCGGCCGGGGCTTCGGCGTCGTGGCCGAAGAAATCCGCAAACTCGCCATCGGCACCGCCGACTCCATCAAAAAAATCGAAGACATCGTCAAAGCCATCCAGACCGACAGCGACAGCACCTATGGCCAACTCAGCCAGGTCAACGACGTCATCGGCCAGATCGCGGGCGCCCTCGCCCATGTAGCCGGCGCGGTCCAGCAGGCCGGCAGCATGGCCCAGGAGCTTGATCACATGGCCGACAACCTCAGCCTCGACAAATAGTCGACCTTATCTGAGGCCCCATCTGCGGCGTTGCTCCTCAAAGCGCTTGCTTGCGTACGCCCGAAGTACGCGGCGCGGCGCGCTTCTCCGGTGCGCCTTGCATCTGGAACCTCATATAAAGTCTCCGGCTTATTGCCAAACGCCCCGCCGGCAGGCAGGGCGTTTCTTTCATTTTCCCATGACCGGCAGGAGTTGGCAGACATGTTATTGAATACACCTATGTCCCCGCGGTATGCCCCCTCGGCCGCGATGTATTAATCTGTGCCGGGGAGCATAAGATACATAGTATATGGGAGGAATATGCTTGAACCCGTACGACAAGGCGCACGAACTGGCCCGAACACTCAAAGCGTCTGACGAATACCGCGCTTTCCTGGTCGCCAAGGAAGCCCTCGCGGCCGACCCGGACGCCAAGAAAATGGTCCAGGATTTTCTCCGCAAAAAAATGGAACTCGAATACGAGGCGCTCGCCGGCAAGGAAGATGCGGCCAAGACCGAGGCGCTGCACAGGATGTACGAACTGCTTGCCATGAACGGCAAAGCGCGGGTATTTCTCGAAGCGTACTTCCGTTTTCAGCGCATCATGGCCGACATAAGCAAAATTATAGGCGACTCGGTCGCCGAAGGACTGGATTTGTTTGCAAAAGATTAAATTAAAGGACGACTTCTTCACACAACTGCAGAAAGTCATCGCCGCCCCCCGTCTTTTGCTCGACGAACCCCTGTCCAAGCATACCACCTTCCGCATCGGCGGCCCGGCCGACTATCTCGTCCTGCCCGCCTCCACCCGGGAAGTGGCGGCGGTGCTTGTTGTCGCCCGCGAATACGGCATGCCTGTAACCATCCTCGGCAACGGCTCCAACGTACTCGTCCGCGACAAAGGCATCCGCGGTCTGGTGCTGAAATTCGACGCCACGATGGGCAGCATCACCCATAGCGGCACGACAGTCAAAGCGGGCGCCGGGGCGTCCTTAGGCGACGTCGCCCGCTACGCCGCCGGCCAAGGGCTAACCGGGCTGGAATTTGCCGTCGGCATCCCGGGAAGCATCGGCGGCGCGGTCTTCATGAACGCCGGCGCCTACGAAGGCGAAATCGGCTGTGTCGTTGCGGCCGTCACCGCGGTATGCGCCGACGGGAGACTGCAGCGCTTCGGACACGCCGACATCCGCTTCGGCTACCGGGACAGCGTCTTCCAGCACAACGGCTGCATCATCTGCGAGGTCGAGCTAGCGCTCGCAGCCGGCGACGACGACGCAATCGACACGAAAATGAACGACTACACGAACCGCCGCGAAGCCAAACAGCCCATCGAAATGCCCAGCGCCGGCAGCACCTTCAAGCGTCCCCCCGGCTACTTCGCCGGCACCCTCATCGAGCAGGCCGGCCTCAAAGGCTTCAAAATCGGCGGCGCGCAGGTATCCGGGAAACATGCCGGCTTTATCGTCAACGCCGGGGGCGCCACCGCCGCCGACGTACTGGCCCTCATCAAAGAAGTGCAGCGCCAGGTCCAGGAGCGGTTTGGCGTGAGGCTGCAGCCAGAGGTCCGCATCTTCGGCGAAGAATAGGGGAGAGGGCAATTAAGCGGGGACATTCTCCGCTTTTTTTATTGGGCAGGAAATGATATACTAACGTGGAAGTAAAATGCGTTGGCAAATATTTGTATAATCTGGCGAAGGAGCGAAAAAACATGCGACTGACGTTTTTGGGAGCATCGGGAATGGTTACCGGTTCTTCATACCTCCTGGAAGCAGGCGAGAGCAAAATCCTGGTGGACTGCGGCATGTTCCAGGGCTCGAAAGCGACCGAAGCCCTCAACCGGCGGGCGTTCCGCTTCGAACCGGCCGCGATAGACGCCGTCCTCCTCACCCACGCCCACATCGACCATAGCGGCCTGCTGCCGAAACTGTGCAAAGCAGGCTACAAAGGAAAAATATACGCCACCGAAGCCACCGCTGACCTATGCCGCATCATGCTGCCGGACAGCGCCCACATCCAGGAATTCGAAGCCGAAATAGCAGGCCGCAAAGGCCGCCGCGCCGGCAAGCCCCCCCTCGAACCGCTCTACACCGTCGACGACGCTTACGCCTGCCTAAAAAATTTCGACCCCAAGCCCTACGGCCAAAAGCTTGACATCACGCCGGAAATAACCGTGTGCTTCAACGACGCCGGCCACATCCTCGGCTCATCGATCATCGAAATATGGGTCACCGAAAACGGCAAAACAGTCAAATTCGTTTTCTCCGGCGACCTCGGGCAGCCCGACCAGCCGCTCATAAAAGACCCGTCCGCCATCGAAGCCGCCGACTACATCGTCATGGAATCCACCTACGGCAACCGCAACCACGAGCAGTACGACAAAGGCGAGGCCCTGGCGGCGATAATAAACGAAACCGTGGCCCGCGGCGGCAACATCGTCATCCCCGCCTTCGCCGTCGGCCGCACCCAGACCATCGTCTACTACCTTTACAAACTGCTCAAAGCCGGTAAAATTCCCGACATTCCCGTCTTCATCGACAGCCCGTTGGCCATCTCGGCCACCGATATATTCACCCATCACCCGGAGGTTTTCGACGCCGAAGCCCACGAGATGCTGTACGGCAAAAACGACAACCTCAACAGGCTGTTGCGCCTCAAATTCACCCGGACGCCCGACGAATCCAAAGCCATCAACTTCCTCAAAGAGCCGGCCATCATCATCTCGGCCAGCGGCATGGCCGACGCCGGCCGCATCCTCCACCACCTCAAACACAACCTCTGGCGGCCGGAATCAAGCGTCATCCTCGTCGGCTACCAGGCCGAAGGCAGCCTTGGGAGGCGGCTCGTCGAAGGCGTCAAACGGGTAAAAATCATGGGCGAGGAAGTGGGCGTACGGGCGAAGATTCATAACCTTGACGGCTTCTCGGCCCACGCCGACCAGGAATACCTCGTCAAATGGCTGACGATGTTCAAGGAACCCCCGGCCAACATCTTCATCGTCCATGGCGAGCCCGAGCAGTCGAACGCCTTCGCCGGCGTCATAAAAACCCAACTCGGCTACCCCGCCTATGTGCCAAACTTCGGCGACGTCGCCGTCATCGACGGCCGCAGCTACAGCATCGAATTCAGCGGCCTGGTGCTCGTCGACCCGGCGGTCATCGAACTGCAGGAACTCATCGAACAGCTCGACAGCGAATTCATGGAACTGCGCAAGCGGCTGGAGGCGGCCGGCGCGGCAGGTCCCGCCAAGCTTTCCGCAATATTGCGCGGCGCCCAGAAAGTACGCAAATACGTTCGCAAAACACTTGACGAAGCCGGCGCAAACGGCAACGGCGAAAAATAACCGCATAATAGCATCCCGCTATGCAGGAGACTAAATAATACTCGCGGCATTTTACAAGCAACAGGCTACAGGAGGAAAAATTAATGCAACGCAACGACCTACGCAACATCGCCATCATCGCCCACGTCGACCACGGCAAAACAACGCTCGTCGACGCCATGCTCAAGCAGAGCGGCGTATTCCGCAGCAACGAACAAGTAATCGAACGCGTCATGGACTCCAACGAACTCGAGCGCGAGCGCGGCATCACCATCCTCGCCAAAAACACCGCCATCATCTACGGCGGGGTCAAGATCAACATCGTCGACACCCCCGGCCACGCCGACTTCGGCGGCGAAGTCGAACGGGTGCTCAACATGGTCGACTGCGTGCTGCTCCTCGTCGACGCCTTCGAGGGACCGATGCCCCAGACGAAATACGTCCTGCGCAAAGCGCTCGAACAGGACCTTCAGGCCATCGTCGTCATCAACAAGATCGACCGCCCCGACCAGCGGGTTGAAGACGTGCTCGACGAAGTCCTCGAACTCTTCATCGAGCTTGAAGCCGACGACAAGCAGCTCGACTTCCCCGTCGTCTACGCCACCGCCCGCGACGGCATCGCCAAACTCAGCATGGACGACGACAGCCAGGACCTCAAACCGCTGTTCGACCTGCTGATCTCCGCCGTTCCCGCCCCCCACGGCGACATTGACGGGCCGCTGCAGATCATGGTCACCACCCTCGACTACGACGACTACGTCGGCCGTATCGCCATCGGCCGCGTCATGCGGGGCCGGGTGCAGAGCGGCCAGACGGTCACCATCCTCAACGGCGAAACCGAAACGCGGGCCAAGCTAAGCCGCCTCTATGTCTACGAAGGCCTCAAGCGCACCGAAGTCAAAGACGCCGCCCTCGGCGACATCGTCGCCATCACCGGCCTCGACACCGTCAACATCGGCGAAACCATCGCCGACACCGAAAACCCCGAAGCCCTGCCGGCGATCAAGGTCGACGAACCGACACTCGCGATGATCTTCAGCGTCAACACCAGTCCGTTCGCCGGCAAAGAAGGACAATACGTCACCAGCCGTCATCTGCGCGAGCGGCTGTTCCGGGAAGTTGAAACCAACGTCAGCCTGCGGGTTGACGAAACCGGCAGCCCCGACTCCTTCGAAGTCGCCGGCCGCGGCGAGCTTCATCTGTCCATCCTCATCGAAACAATGCGCCGCGAAGGCTACGAATTTCAGGTCGGCAAACCCAGGGTCATCCTCAAGACCATCCACGGCCAGAAATGCGAGCCGCTGGAGCGACTCACCGTCGACGTACCCCCCGAGTACATGGGGACGGTCATGGAAGCCCTCGGCACCCGCCGGGCCGAGCTCATCAACATGGTCGAACTGGCCGGCTACCTCCGGCTGGAATTCGTCATCCCCGCCCGCGGCCTCATCGGCTTCCGCTCCGAATTCCTCACCAACACCAAAGGCTACGGCATCATGCACCACATCTTCCACGGCTACGCTCCCTACAAAGGCGACATATCCGGCCGCACCCGCGGCGCGCTCGTCGCCTTCGAGACCGGCGAAACCACCACCTACGGCATCCACAGCGTCCAGGACCGCGGCACGATGTTCGTCGTCCCCGGTCAGGCGATTTACGAAGGCATGGTCGTCGGCGAAAACGCACGGGAAATGGACATGGAAGTAAACCCCTGCAAGAAAAAGCACGTCACCAACATGCGCTCAAGCGCCGCGGACGAGGCGCTCAGGCTCGCCTCGCCCCGCATCCTCAGCCTGGAGCAGGCGCTGGAGTGGATCAACGACGACGAAGCCGTCGAAGTCACGCCCAAGAGCATCCGGCTGCGCAAATCCACCCTCGACCGGCAGCTCAGAGCCCGCGAGCGCAAAAACGCCAAGGAGGCGCAGGAAGGGGAGTAGGGATGTTTTCTCCCGAAGCCGTGGCCGTCCTTCAGGCCCGCTACCTTAAAGAGGGCGAAACTCCGGAGGACATGTTCCGGCGGGTGGCCGACCACGTCGCCGCCGCCGAAGCTCTTTACGGCCGCGACGCCGCCCGGGCGGCCGACGAATACCGGCGGCTGATGGCCGACCTCGTCTTCCTGCCAAACTCTCCGGCCCTCATCAACGCCGGCAAAGAGCGGGCCCAGCTCGCCGCCTGCTTCGTGCTGCCTGTCGAAGACTCGCTCACCAGCATCTTCGAAACCCTCAAAAACGCCGCCCTCATCCATCAGAGCGGCGGCGGCACCGGCTTCGCCTTCTCGCGCCTGCGGCAGGCCGGCGACAGGGTATCCACCACCGGCGGCGTCGCCAGCGGACCGGTATCCTTCATGCACATCTACGACATCGCCACCCAGGTCGTAAAACAAGGCGCAGCGCGGCGCGGCGCCAACATGGCCGTCCTCAGGGTCGACCACCCCGACATCGAACAATTCATCACCGCCAAACGCAGCCACGACGTCCTCAACAACTTCAACCTCTCGGTGGCGATAACCGACGACTTCATGCACGCTGTCGCCGAAGACCGCCCCTTCGCCCTCGTCAGCCCCCGCGACGGCAGCGTCGCGCGGACGGTCGCGGCCCGCGGCCTCTTCGCCCTGCTCGTGCGCATGGCGTGGGAAAGCGGCGAACCCGGCCTGTTCTTCCTCGACACCGTCAACCGGTTCAACCCCACCCCGGCCCTCGGCGGCTTCGAAGCCCCAAACCCCTGCTCAGAGCAGCCCCTCCTGCCTTACGAATCCTGTGTCCTCGGCTCGATAAACCTCACCAGGCTGGTCGCTGCCGGCGGCATCGACTTCGGCCGCCTGCGGGAAGCAGTCCGCATCGCCGTCCGCTTCCTCGACAACATCATCGACATCAACGACCATCCTCTGCCAGCCGTCGCCGAAGCCACCCGCCGCACCCGCAAAATCGGCCTTGGCATCATGGGGCTGGCCGAAGTATTCATAATGCTCGACATCCCTTACGCCAGCAAGGCGGCCACCGCCCTCACCGGGCAGCTACTCGAATTCATAACCCGCGAAGCGCGGCAGGCATCCGCCCTCCTCGGCGCCGAACGCGGCAGCTTCCCGGCCTTTGCCGCCAGCGTCTACCCCGGCCGCGGTTTTGCCGCCATGCGCAACGCCACCGTCACCACCATCGCCCCCACCGGTACCATCAGCATCATCGCCGGCTGCTCCAGCGGCATCGAGCCGCTCTTCGCCCTCGCCCTCTCCCGGCGCGTCCTTGAAGGGCGTGTGCTTACCAGCGTCAACCGCACCGTCGTCGACTACCTCAGTCAACGTAACCTGTATACGGAAGAAGTCGCCGAAGCCATCGCCGCCTGCGGCAGTGTCGCGGACACCGCCCTCCCCGGCCACGTCAAAGAAGTCCTCGCAACCGCCCCCGCCATCGACCCCTACTGGCATGTGGCCCATCTCGCCGCCGCCCAGGAGTTCACCGACAACGGCGTATCGAAAACCGTCAACATGCCCCACGAAGCCAGCGAAGCCGACGTCGCCGCCATCTTCCGGCAGGCTCACGCCGGCGGCTGCAAGGGCGTCACCGTCTACAGGGACGGGAGTAGGGCGGAGCAAGTTCTCACCGGCGGCACCCTCTGCGAAGACTGTGTGCTGTAATACTGTGAAAACTGCCTAAAAGTCCATCTGCGGCGTTAGTCCTCCGGTCGCTTGCTAGCGTACGCCGAGTACGCGTCGCTGCACGTCCTCGGACTGCCTTGCATCTGGAGCTTTTAGGCAGTTTTGTCCTGTCCATTTTCGTTTTTTCCTTAAGTTTTCCGCTTTTTTTGACGAAATTACTGACAAATGCCATTTTCATGCAGGAAATTGGCAATACACGTCGAAACTTTACCGGAAAATGGACTAGACAAATACTTATGTCAAGGAGGTGGGGAACTTGGCTTCGGGCCTCATCGATAAGCTGACCAACTTCCTCATGCCGGTCGAAGAAATACAGCCGGCGGAGGCACAACCGCCCGTGGCGGGCGACCGCCGCGCCCAGCTCAGAGTGCACAGCCCGGCGGCGCTGAAAGTATTCATCGCCAACCCGGCCGAATTCGACGATGTAAAACTGTGCGCCGACTATCTCAAAGCCAACGTTGCCGTCCTGATAAACTTCGAAGCTGTTGACGAAACCGTCAAACAGCGTATTGGCGATTTCCTCGACGGTTTGCTCGTCATCACCGGCGGCGCCAACCAGCGGGTGTCCGACACCGTCGTCATCTACGTGCCCGCCCATGTCGACATCAACAAAGAAATGTACGCCTACTCCATCCCTACCTACATCAAACGCAAAACCGAATAACATAACGGCGCGTTACCGTACGTTCGCCCGGGCATCGGCCCGGGCGAATATTTTGTCAGGTGCGAAAACGCCGGCGCGGTCAAAAATAAAATACAAAAATACAAGGGAATTCGCAATAAAGTTAGAAAAATACATCGACAACAAATTTGCAAGCACAATATACAAAGAACAGGAGCGAGATATTATGCCGAAACGTACCGATATACACAAGATCATGATAATCGGGTCCGGGCCGATCATCATCGGGCAGGCCTGCGAGTTCGACTACTCCGGCACCCAAGCCTGCAAAGCCCTGCGCAAACTGGGCTACGAGATCGTGCTCGTCAACTCCAATCCCGCCACCATCATGACCGACCCTGGCATCGCCGACATCACCTACATCGAGCCGCTCAACGTCAAACGCCTCACCGAAATCATCGCCATAGAACGGCCCGACGCCCTGCTGCCCAACCTCGGCGGCCAGTCCGGGCTCAATTTGAGCGCCGAGCTGGGCAGGGCAGGAGTGCTCGACAAGTACGGCGTCAAAGTGATCGGCGTCCAGCTCAGCGCCATCGAGCGGGGAGAGGACCGCATCGCCTTCAAGGAAACGATGAACCGGCTGGGCATCGAAATGCCCCGCAGCAAACCCGCCTACACCCTCGCCGAAGCTGAGGAGATTGCCCAGGGAATGGGCTTCCCGGTCGTCGTGCGCCCGGCCTACACCATGGGCGGCACCGGCGGCGGACTTGTCTACAACCTCGAAGAGCTGCGCGTCATCGTCGCCCGGGGCATCGCCGCCAGCATCATCGGCCAGGTGCTGATCGAGGAATCGGTCCTCGGCTGGGAAGAACTCGAACTCGAAGTCGTTAGAGACGCCAAAAACCAGATGATCACCGTCTGCTTCATCGAAAACATCGACGCCATGGGCGTCCATACCGGCGACTCCTTCTGCGCCGCCCCGATGCTCACCATCGCCCCCGAGCTGCAAAAGCGCCTCCAGGAATACTCCTACAAAATCGTCGAAGCCATCGAAGTCATCGGCGGCACCAACGTACAGTTCGCCCACGACCCCAAAACCGGGCGGGTGGTCGTCATCGAAATCAACCCCCGCACCTCCCGGTCTTCCGCCCTGGCCTCCAAGGCCACCGGCTTCCCGATCGCCCTCATCTCCACCATGCTGGCCGCCGGCCTCACCCTCGACGAAATCCCCTACTGGCGGGACGGCTCACTCGACAAATACACCCCGTCCGGCGACTACGTCGTCATCAAGTTCGCGCGCTGGGCCTTCGAGAAATTCCCCGGCTCCGAAGACAAACTGGGCACCCAGATGAAGGCCGTCGGCGAAGTCATGAGCATCGGCAAAAACTACAAAGAAGCGCTGCAGAAGGCGATCCGCTCCCTGGAAATCGGCCGCTACGGCCTCGGCTTCGCCAAAGATTTCCACCACCGGTCCCTCGAAGAACTTCTCGGACTGCTGCGCCACGCCACCAGCGAACGGCAGTTCATCATCTACGAAGCCCTGCGCAAAGGCGCCGACATCGACAGAATCCACGAACTCACCCACATCAAAGCGTGGTTCCTCCGGCAAATGAAGGAACTCGTCGACCTCGAGGAACAACTGCTGCGCCACAAAGGCGGGCAACTTCCCGACGAACTGCTCATCCGCGCCAAAAAAGACGGCTTTGCCGATCGCTACCTCGCCGGCCTGCTCAGCCTTTCCGAGGAAGCCGTCCGCAAACAGCGCCTGGGGCTTGGCCTCCGCGAAAGCTGGGAAGCCGTGCCGGTCAGCGGCGTCGAAGACGCGGCCTACTACTTCTCCACCTACAACGCTCCCGACCGGACGACCGCAAGCGACAAGCCCAAAATCATGGTGCTGGGCGGCGGCCCGAACCGCATCGGCCAGGGGATCGAATTCGACTACTGCTGCGTACACGCCGCATTTACCCTGCGCGACCTCGGCTTCGAAACCATCATCGTCAACTGCAACCCCGAAACCGTCTCCACCGACTACGACACCTCCGACAAACTCTACTTCGAACCCCTCACCGTCGAAGACGTGCTCAGCATCTACGAAAAGGAAAAACCCCTCGGGGCGGTCGTGCAGTTCGGCGGGCAGACCCCGCTCAACATCGCCGGCGAACTGGCCAAAGCGGGCGTCAACATCCTCGGCACCAGCCCGGAAACGATTGACCTCGCCGAAGACCGGGACCACTTCCGCAAAATGATGGAAAAACTGGCCATCCCCATGCCCGAATCGGGCATGGCCAGCACCGTCGACCAAGCCATGGCGATCGCCGGCCGGATCGGCTACCCGCTGATGGTCAGGCCCTCCTACGTGCTCGGCGGCCGCGGCATGGAAGTCGTCTACAACGCCGCCATGCTCAGCCGTTACATGGCCGGCGCCATCGGCGTCACCCCCGAGCGGCCCATCCTCATCGACAGGTTTCTCGAAAACGCCATCGAAACCGAAGCCGACGCCGTATGCGACGGCGACAAGACATACGTGCCCGCCATCATGGAGCACATCGAACTCGCCGGCGTCCACTCGGGCGACTCGGCCTGCGTCATCCCGCCCATCACCATCCCGCCCCGCCACCTGGAGACCATCCGCCGTTACACCTGCGCCGTGGCCGAAGAACTTGGCGTCTGCGGCCTCATGAACATGCAGTACGCCATCGCCGACGACAAAGTATACGTGCTCGAAGCCAACCCGCGCGCCTCGCGCACCGTGCCGCTCGTCTCCAAGGTCTGCGACATATCCATGGTCAGACTGGCCACGACGATCATGGTAGCGCCCCTCACCGGCAAGAAAATCGACCTCGGCGGCTACGAATCAAGGCCGATACCCCATTTCGGCGTCAAAGAAGCCGTCTTCCCCTTCAACATGTTCCCCGAAGTCGACCCCGTCCTCGGGCCGGAAATGCGCTCGACAGGCGAAGTGCTCGGTATCTCCGACTCCTTCGGCATGGCCTTCTACAAAGCCCAGGAAGCCACCCAGACCTCCCTGCCTGTCGAAGGAACGGCGCTCCTCAGCGTCACCGACCGCGACAAGCCCGAGCTGCTTGAGCTCGCCCGCGAAATCGCGCGGCTGGGCTTCAGGATAATGGCCACCGGCGGCACCTGCAGCTTTTTGCAGCAGAACGGCATCAACTGCGACAGAATCAAAAAGATTCAGGAAGGGCGGCCCAACATCCCCGACGCGATCACCAACGGTGAGATCCAGCTCGTCATCAACACCCCGATGGGCAGACAGGCAGTCGAAGACGACTCCTACATCCGCAAGGCGGCGATAAAACATAAAATCGCCTACATCACCACCCTGGCGGCGGCGAAAGCGGCGGTCAAAGGCATAGCGGCCTTCAAGGACGACGGCGGCAGAAGCGGCGTAAAATCACTCCAGAGCTACCACGCCAACCTGCGGAAATAGTTTGCGGCGCACACATAAGAGCGGTTCTAGCGAATCGCTCTTTTTTTTACGCCGAAATTCCCCATCCCTCGGCAATAATGATTCCCCGGAGATCCGTTAGGTCCATTTCACATCATGAACTATCATGCCAAAATAATGGAATATCGGCAGGAATTTAGCAACGGAAAGCGTAAAATAGCAATAAAATTCTAGTATGCGGCATATGGTTTCATAATATGAAACGGAGAAAGAAGCATGGAAAAGCACTTTTTAGAAGTCCAGGTTCTCCAGCGGGCCATGGATGTCCTTGAGGTCATCGGCACCTGCAACGAACCGGTCAGTCTGAAAAACATCACCGAAAAAGTCGGGCTGCCCAAATCAACGGTATACCGTATCCTCTCCAACCTCGAATCCCGCGGCTATGTTTGCTGCAGCAACGAAGGCGGCTACCGCCTGGGGCTCACCTTTCTCACCCTGGGCCAAAAAGCCGAAAGGGGCTTCGAACTCAAGCGCCTCGCCCGGCCGCACATGACAAAACTCAACCAGCTCACCAACGAATCGGTCCACCTCGGCATGCTGGCGAGGAACAAGGTCCTCTACCTCGACTCCATCGACAGCCCCCACACCATCCGTCTCGTCGCCCAGATCGGCGGCAACAACCTGCTGCACTGCACATCCCTCGGCAAAGCCCTGCTCATCGCCCACAGCGACGAAGAGATCAGGCAGATACTTGTCGAAGTCGGCATGGAACGGCGGACCCACTACACCCTCGTAACCCCCGAAGCCTTTCTCAAAGAAATGGAAGTCGTGCGCCGCGTAGGCTTTGGCTTCGACGACCGCGAGAGCGACAACGAATGCTTCTGCATCGGCGCGCCCATTTACAACCATCTCGGCCAGATTCTTGCCGCGATCAGCGTTTCCGGGCCGATATCCCGCGTCTCGCGGCGGACGGCGGAAACGATCGTCGCCCCGCGGCTCATCGAAGCCACCAAGAGCATCTCCCGCGCTCTGGGGCATGTATCCTGACCGAAAGACACTCTCATAATCTTAAAACTCGAAGGAGGCCATCACATGGAAATCAGGTACCCGGCCCATCCCCAGGATGCAAAACACTACACCACCGACCGTCTTCGCCAGGATTATCTCATCCAGAACCTCTTCAGCCCCGGCGAGACCAAAATGGTCTACAGCCACTTCGACCGGATCATCGCCGGCGGAGTCTGCCCCACCGCTCCCCTCGACCTCGAAGCCGGCAAGGAGATTGCCGCCGAATACTTCCTCCAGCGGCGGGAAATCGGCATCATCAACGTCGGCGCGTCAGGCAAAGTCGTTGTCGACGGCACAGAATACCCCCTGAAAAAAACCGACGGACTGTACATCGGCATGGGCGCGCAAAAAGTAACCTTCAGCAGCGACGATCCGGCCAACCCGGCCAAATTCTACTTCAACAGCACCCCGGCGCACAAAACCTACCCCACCGCCAAAATCCTCGTCGCCGACATCGTCCCCGCCGCTCTGGGCAGCATCAGCCAGTCCAACGAGCGGAAAATCTTCAAGTACATCGTTCCCGGCGGCGTCCAAAGCTGCCAGCTCGTCATGGGCATGACCGTCCTCGCCCCCGGCAACATGTGGAACTCCATGCCCTGCCACACCCACGAACGGCGCATGGAAGTATACTTCTACTTCGATCTTGCTCCCGAATCCGTCGTTTTCCACCTCATGGGCGAGCCGGAAGAAACGCGCCACATCGTCATCCGCAACGAAGAAGCGGTAATATCGCCTAGCTGGTCGATCCACTCCGGCGTCGGCACAGGCAGCTACACCTTCATCTGGGGGATGGCCGGCGAGAACCAGAAATTCGACGACATGGACCATGTGGCCATGGCGCGTTTGAAGTAAAAAAATCTTACGGGGAGAAAACTGGGGGGTGTTACAACCGCCATACAAAAAAACAGCAGCGTCAAAATCGAACCTAGAGGAGGGTAAGAAATGACAGAAGAGAAAAAATACGTTTTTACAATCAAGGATATTACGCCGGTACCGCTGACAGACAAAGTCAACACCCGCTTTCTCCTCGGCGACAACGTTCTCCTCAGCTTTATCGAACAGCCGCCCGGAGCGGAATTCCCCATCCATGCCCACGACTGCGAACAGATCCTCATCATCCTCGAAGGCACCGAAGAGCACATCGTCGATGGCCGGACCATCCACATGAAAGCCGGCGACGTCTGCGTCCACCCCGCCAACGTACCCCACGGAGGCCGTACCCCGACCGGCTTCAAAGGCATCGACATCTTCTCCCCGCCCCGTCAGGACTATGTAGAAAGAATCAAGCAATATCAGAAAAAATAACCGCAGCCAGGCTGACGGTACGGAGCAAAAAGGTAAACTTCACTGCGAACTAAATTATGGTAAAGAGGGATGCTTGTGAAAAAGACGCTCAGTATTTTCCTTGCCCTCATCCTCCTGGCCGGCGTCGTCGCCATGGCCGGATGCGGCGGCAAAAGCGAGCCCGCCAAGCAGGAAGTCAAAGCCATTACCATGAAGTTCGGCCACTACGCTCCGGCCGGTCACCCCGGTCACGCAGCTGCCAAGATGTTCGCCGAAAACGTCGAAAAACGGACCAACGGCGCCATCAAAATCTCCGTCTTCCCCGACAACCAGCTCGGCTCCCCACCCGAAATGCTCGAACAGAACATCATGGGCGCCATCGACATGAGCCTGCCCACCCAGGGCGCGCTCGACAAATACTCCAAGAAATTCGCCGTCGTCATGCTGCCCTTCGTCTTCAAAGACGCCAACCACGCTTACAAGGTCCTCGACGGCCCCTTCATGCAGTGGGCGGCCCCCGACCTCGAAAAACAGGGGCTCATCTTCCTCGCCAACTGGGAGTGGGGCTTCCGCAACCTCACCAACAACATCCGGCCCATCAACTCTCCGGATGACGTCAAAGGCCTGAAGATCAGGACGCCGCCGGAAGTCCAGCTCCAGGCGGCCATGGAAGCGCTTGGCGGCAACGTCACCAAGATCGCCTTCCCCGAACTGTTCATGGCCCTCAAACAGGGTGTCGTCGACGCCCAGGAGAACCCCCTGTCGATCATCTTCCACAACAAATACTACGAAGCTCAGAAACACCTGGCCCTCACCAACCACGTCTACAACTCCATGGTTCATGTCATGAGCAAAAAGACCTGGGACAAACTGACGCCGGACCAGCAGAAAATTATCAAAGAAGAGAGCAAAAAAGCCGGCGATTTCATGAGGGCCGAAGTCCAGAAAGAAGAAGCCAACCTCGTCAAACAACTTGAAGAAAAAGGCATGAAAGTCACAAAACCCAACGTCGCCGACTTCAAAGCCAAAATGCAGCCCGCCTATGACAAAATCGGCGCGTATGCCGGCAAAGACAACGTCGACGCCTTCATAAAGATGGCTGACTCCACCAAGTAATCCGCCCCTTCCAAGGAAACCCGGCCGGCCGGGCCACGGCTAGCCGAGTTTGGCCGCCGGGTTTCCTTTTCCCCTCCCAGTGCGCGCGGAGCAGTCACTCTTTACTAAGGAGTTGGGTCTGAGCATGCTTGCTCTGATAATTTTCTGCGTCCTCGTCTTATTCATGTTCATCGGCGTCCCGGTGGCTACCGCCATGGGCGTCACCTCGATGATCTTCTTCACCATCCTTGACAGCTTCCACAACCTCACCATGGTCGCCCAGCGCATGTACTCGGCCACCACCGGCTTCACCCTCCTGGCCATCCCCTTCTTCATCGCCGCCGGCAACCTCATGAACACCGGCGGCGTCACCACCCGCATCTTCCGCTTCGCCGGCTCGCTCGTCGGCCACGTCTGGGGCGGCCTCGGCCAGGTGGTCATTGTCGCCGCCGTCATCATGTCCGGCATGTGCGGCGCCGCTGTCGCCGAAGCGGCCGGCCTCGGCATGCTCGCCATGAAAGCCATGCCCGAGCGGGGCTTCGACCGCCGCTTCACCGCCGCCATCACCGGCGCGGCCGCCACCATCGGCCCCGTCATCCCCCCCAGCATCCCCTTTGTCATCTACGGCAGCATCACCGGCGTCTCCATCGGCCAGCTCTTCCTCGCCGGTTTCCTGCCAGGCTTCATGATGGCCGCCGCCATGGGCGTATCCGTCTACTTCATCTCCAAACACCGCGGCTATCCCCGGCAGGACCCTGCTCCCCTAAAGGAAATCCTCGTCAGCTTCAAAGAAGCCTTTCTCGCCCTCATGTGCCCGGTCATCATCATCGGCGGCATCGTCAGCGGCGTCTTCACCCCCACCGAAGCCTCGGTCGTCGCCTGCGTCTACGCCCTTTTCCTCGGGCTAGCAGTTTACAAGGAAATCAAAATAAGCGACCTGCCCCGCATCGGCTGGGAAACCACCATGTTCACCATCCGCATCATGTTCATCATCTCCGTGGCCGGCTTCTTCGGCTGGCTCCTGATCCACCAGACCGTGCCCCAGCAGGTCATCACCGAACTCACCGCCCTCGGCACCAGCGCCAACGTCTTCATGGCCATCACCATCGTCGTCCTCCTCATCCTCGGCTGCTTCATGGAAGGCATCGCCATCATCGTCATCACCGTCCCCGTCTTCATGCCGATCGTTTACCAATACGGCATCGATCCCATCCAGTTCGGCGTCGTCAACATCCTCTGCTCCATGGTCGGCCTCCTCACGCCGCCTGTCGGCATGTGCCTCTACACCATGGCCACCATCAGCAACGTCGGCATCTGGGACCTAAGCCGGGAGCTTTCGCCCTACTTGATCGGCATCGCCTGTGTCACCATCATCTGCGCGTATTCGCCGGACCTCGTCCTGTGGATACCAAACATGTTCAAATAGGAGGGGATGACAGTGGAAGCGTTGAAAAATATTGATAAAGTGTTCGGCTATATCCTGCGCTGGGGCAGCGTAGCCATGCTCGGCGCCATCTTCCTCCTCCTCGTCGCCAACGTCTTTATCCGCTTCGTACCCATCACCTCCTTCGGCTGGTTCGACGAAGTCATCGAAATGCTCATCGCCTGGTTCGTCTTCCTCGGCGCCGCCGCCCTCTGGCGGGAAAACGAGCACTTCGTCGTCGCCTTCCTGCCCGACTACCTCAAAGGCAAACTCGCCGGCCAACTGCTCGACATCATCATCAACCTCATCAGCATCTCCTTCATTGCCGCCTTCACCTACTACTCCCTCAACCTCACCATGAGGGCCGAAGACTGGACGCCGATCATCAACATGCCGAAAAAACTGCTCTACGCCAGCATGCCGTTCTCCGGGGCGCTCATGATAATCTACAGCATCCGCAACATCGTCCAGAGCGGCTGCCGCCTTGCGCAGAAAACGCAATAGCATCAGCAAAACGTCAGGGGTGATGTAAAATGAAAGAACTAAGATTCCACGGCCAGGCCATCGTCACCGGCCGCGGCGCAGTCGAATGCCTGAAAGACCTGCCCATCGGGCGGGCTTTCATCGTGACCGGCGGCAATTCCGTGGTCAAAAACGGCATGCTCGCCAAAATCCAGGGCCTGCTGGCGGCCAAAGGCTGCCAGACGCTCGTCTATAGCGGCGTGCCCAAAAACCCGCCCGTCGAAACCGTCGTCGAAGGCATCGCCCGCATGCGGGAATTTGCCCCCGACACCGTCATCGGCCTCGGCGGCGGCTCGGCCATCGACGCCTGCAAAGTCATGAGCGTCTTCTACGAACACCCCGGCCTCGACGTCGCTGCCGCCTTCCGGCAGGCCATCCCCCAGAAACGGGAAAAAATCAGGCTCATCGCCATCCCCGGCACCTCGGGGACAGCCAGCGAAGTAACCTGCTTCGCCGTCCTCACCTACCGCGGCGAAGACCTCAAAGTCGGCGGTAAATCGCCGGCCTTCGTGCCCGACTACGCCATCCTCGACGTCGACATGACCCTGTCGATGCCGAAAAGCGTTGCCGCCGAAACCGGCATGGACGCCATGGCCCACGCCGTCGAATGCTACACAAACCCCAACCTCGACGACTTCACCGAAGCCATGGCCGCCGGCGCGATCGAAGGCCTCTTCCGCCACCTCCCCGCCAGCGTCACCGCCGGCGACCACGTCGCCCGCGAAAAAGTCCACAACTACCAATGCCTGGCCGGCTGCGCCTTCGCCAACGTCGGCACCGGCCTCGACCACGGCATCGCCCACGCCTTCGGCGGCAAATACGACCTCGGCCACGGCCTCGTCATCGCCGTCGCCCTTCCCTATGTCCTCGAGTTCAACACCCGCGACGCCCAAGTGCGCGAAAAACTCGCCCGCCTCGCCAAGCGGATCGACCGCGACGACTTCGTCGCCGCCATCCGCGAACTAAACGCCCGGCTCGGCATCCCCGCGTCCTTCAAAGCCCTGGGCATCAGCGAAGCCGACTTTGCCGCCGACTTTGCCCTCCTCGTCGAAAACTCACTCAAAGGCTCGACCAAAGTAAACCCCGTACCCGTATCGGCGGAAGACATGCAGGTTATTCTACGCTCCATCTACGAAGGCCGGAGCATTCAATAACAAAAAACGCAATACTAATGGAGGCGATCAAATGATTCTCGAACAATTCTCCCTTGCCGGCAAGGTAGCCATCGTAACCGGAGCCAGCCGCGGCCTCGGCGCCGGAATGGCCATAGGGCTCGCGGAAGCCGGCGCCGACCTCGTCGTCGTCGCCAGCAGCGCCCGCATCCACGAAACCGCGGCCAAAATCACGGCCCTCGGCCGCAAATGCGTAGCCGTCCAGACCGACCTCACCGACGTCAAAACCGTCCCCGCCGTCATCGACGCGGCCCTCAAAAACTTCGGCAAAATCGACATCCTCATCAACTGCGCCGGCATCATTCGCCGCGCCCCGGCCATCGAATTCTCCGAAAAAGACTGGGACGACGTCATGAACGTCAACCTCAAAACAATGTTCTTCATGTGCCAGGCGGCGGCCAAGGAAATGATGAAACAGGGCAAGGGAAAAATCGTCAACATCGCCTCCCTGCTGTCCTTCCAGGGCGGCATCATCGTCCCCTCCTACACCGCCAGCAAATCGGGCGTCGCCGGCATGACCAAGGCGCTCGCCAACGAATGGGCCGCCCACGGCATCAACGTCAACGCCATCGCCCCCGGCTACATGGCCACCGAAATGACCGAAGCCCTCCAAAAGAACGCCGAGCGTGCGCCCGCCATCCTCGCCCGCATCCCGCAGGGCCGCTGGGGAACGCCCGACGACATGAAAGGCGCCGCCGTCTACCTCTCCTCCGCCGCATCCGACTACCTCCAGGGCCATATCCTGGTCGTCGACGGCGGCTGGATGGGCCGCTAATACCAAAGTCCGCGGAAAAAAAGTCGCGTTCCCGCCCCCGCTAAGACGGACCGGGAACAGGGAGGCAATTCAGTGAAAGCAGCAATCCTTTACGGACCCCATGACCTTAAACTAGTCGAGACATCCATGCCAGCCGTCACCGCCGACGGCGTCCTCATCCGCGTAAAGGCGATGGGCATCTGCGGCTCCGACCTCCACGCCTACCACGGCAAACTCGCCACCGTCGTCTATCCGCGCGTCATCGGCCACGAAGTCGTCGGCGAAGTCGTCGAAACCGGCAGCGCCGTCAGCAAAGTCAAAGCCGGCGACCACGTCGTCATGGACCCGGTCGTCAGTTGCGGCCGCTGCCCGGCCTGCCGTTCGGGACGGGGCAACGTCTGCCGGGACGTAAAATGCATGGGTGTCGCCGCCGAAGGCGGTTGCGCCGAATACATCGTCCTGCCCGAAGGCAACGTCCAAAAGATTCCCGCCGATATCCCCTGGGACGAGGCGGCGCTCATCGAGCCCTACACCATCGGCGCCCAGGTAACCAGCCGCGGCGAAGTGGCCGCCGGCGACACCGTCCTCATCATGGGCGCCGGCCCCATCGGCCTCGTCGCCCTCCAGGCAGCCAAGCGCCGCCGCGCCAAAGTCATCATCACCGACGTATCCGAAGGGCGGCTTGAGCTCGCTCGCCGGCTCGACGCCGACGTAACCGTCAACCCGCAGAAACAGGACCTCGCCGTCGCCGTCAGCCAATTCACCGACGGCTACGGCGTCAACGTCGCCGTCGACGCCGTCGGCCTGCCCGAGCTTTTCGCCCAGGCGGTCGAACACACCGCGCCGACCGGCCGCGTAGTCATCCTCGGCTTCAACCCGTCGCCTTCCCAGGTGCCGGAGCTGCCGATCACCCGCAAAGAGCTCGACATCCGCGGCTCCCGCATGCACGCCGGTAAATTCCCCGAAGTAATCGGCTGGTTCGCCAACAAGGAAGTCAAAACCACGCCCCTCATTTCCCACCGCTTCCCGTTCGCCAACATCAACGACGCCTTCAAAACCCTCGAAGACGAACCCGACAAAACCTGCAAAATAATCATCACCTTCTGAGGTGAGGGCCGGCGGATTACCCGCCGGCTTGAGCCTTGCCCCGACACCACCGCTAAGGAGGAACGACAATGCTTTCAAGACAAGCAGTAGTGCAGAAAATCGCCGCCGCAGGCCTCGTCGCCGTCGTCCGGGCCGAAAGCTCCGAGCAGGCCGCCAAAATTGCCGACGCCTGCATCCAGGGCGGCGTAGCGGCCATCGAAATCACCTTCACCGTTCCCGGCGCCGCCGACACAATCAAAGACCTTTGCCGCACCTACAAATCCGGCGAAATCATCATCGGCGCCGGCACCGTCCTCGACCCCGAAACCGCCCGCATCGCCATCCTCGCCGGTGCCCAGTACGTCGTCGCCCCCAGCATCAACTTCGACACCATCAAACTCTGCAACCGTTACCAGATACCCATCATGCCCGGCTGCGGCACCATCAAGGAAATCGTCGAAGCCATGGAAGCCGGCGCCGACGTCATCAAAGTATTCCCCGGCGAAACCCTCGGCCCCACCTTCGTCAAAGCCGTCAAAGGCCCGCTGCCCCAGGCGCCCCTCATGCCCACCGGCGGCGTCAGCCTCGACAACGTCGCCGAATGGATCAAAGCCGGCTGCGTAGCAGTAGGAGTCGGCGGCAACCTCACCGCCGGCGCCAAGAAAGGCGACTGGCAATCCATCACCGCCATCGCCCAAGAATTTGTCGCCAAAATCCGCGCCGCCCGCGGCCAATAGGAAGGAGAGCACAAACAATGAAAGCAGTAACCTTCGGAGAAATCATGCTACGGCTCGCCCCCCCCGGCTACCTGCGCTTCGAACAGGCCAACGCCTTCGAAGTCGTCTACGGCGGCGGCGAAGCCAACGTAGCCGTATCCCTGGCCAACTTCGGCATCCCCGCCAGCTTTGTCACCAAAGTGCCCGACAACCCCATCGGCCAGGCGGCTGTCAACGAAATGCGCCGCTACGGCGTCGACACCGCCTACATGCTCAAGGGCGGCGAGCGCCTCGGCATCTACTTCCTTGAGAAAGGCGCCTCACAGCGGCCCTCCAAAGTCGTCTACGACCGCAAACTCTCCGCCATCTCCCAGGCCAAAAAAGAAGACTTCGACTGGCCGGCCATCTTCAAAGGCGCCGACTGGTTCCACTTCACCGGCATCACCCCCGCCCTCGGCGACAGCGTCGCCGACGCCGTCCTCGCCGCCTGCCAGGCCGCCAAAGCCGCCGGGCTCACCGTCAGCTGCGACCTCAACTTCCGCAAAAACCTCTGGACGAGCGAAAAAGCCGGCAAAGTCATGGCCCAATTCATGCCCTATGTCGACGTCTGCATCGCCAACGAAGAAGACGCCGAAAAAGTCTTCGGCATCAAAGCCCCCGACACCGACATCGTCGGCGGCAGCCTCAGCCACGACGGCTACAAAGCGGTCGCCGAAGAACTCAAAAAACGCTTCGGCTTCAAAGCCGTCGCCATCACCCTCCGGGGCAGCATCTCCGCCTCCGACAACAACTGGGCGGCCATGCTCCACAAAGACGGCGAATACCACTTCTCCCGCACCTACCCCATCCACATCGTCGACCGCGTCGGCGGCGGCGACTCCTTCGCCGGCGGCCTCATCTACGCCATGATGAGCGGCTTCGCCAACAAAGACGCCCTCGAATTCGCCGTCGCCGCCTCCTGCCTCAAACACTCCATCGAAGGCGACCATAACCACGTCACCGTCGCCGAAGTCAAAACCCTCGCCGGCGGCGACGCCTCCGGCCGCGTCCAGCGCTAAGTGTAAGCCAGGTCAGCCTGAAGGCACCCTGAAAAGGGTGCCTTTTATATTACCTGTCCCATTAACATCCGCCTGCGGACCTACGATATTATGTAATAAAGGTACTTTAGTCCCGTTGTCCTAGCCTTCGCGGTATGGTACCCTTAAAATAAGGGGAGGTGTCCTTCATGCTGTGGCTTACCAAACACCATCTGCTCTCGGAAGTTCAGCCGGGAATGATCCTAGCGAGGCCGGTCGTGTCGGACGACATGAGCATCCTGCTCAACGAAAACACCGTCCTGACCGAATCCATGCTCGTCCTGCTCAAAACCTGGCACATCCAGTCCCTGTACATCAAGGAAATCATCCGCGAAGGCGGCAATAACGTCTATGGCTTCGTCTCCGAACGGGAAGCCTTCGCAAAAAAATACACCGACATCATCCGCACCCTCAAGGACGCCTTCGAAAAAACCCGCTACTTCAAAGAAGTGCCCCTGGGGCAGATCCAGGAACTCGCCGACCAGACCATCGAATCGCTCGTCGACGCCTCCGGCGTCATCAGTCACCTTGCCAGCGTCCGGTCCACAGACGACTACACCTTCCGCCACTCCCTCAACGTCGGCGTCATCGCCGGGCTTTTAGGCAAATGGCTCAAAGTCAGGGGCAAAGTCCTGCGCGAAATCGTCCTCGCCGGGCTGCTTCACGACATCGGCAAAACGCAGATACCCCTGCAGATACTCAACAAGCCCGGCCAGCTGTCTGCCGAAGAAATGGCCGTCATCAAAGAACACCCGACCCGCGGCTACAAACTCATCGAAGACACCGACCGCATCCCCCAGTCGGTCAAGCTCTGCGTCCTCCAGCACCACGAGCGCCTCGACGGCAGCGGCTACCCGGCCGCCCTCAAAGACAGAGACATCGCCGACTACGCGCGGATAATCGCCGTCGCCGACATGTACGACGCCATGACCTCCCAGCGCGTCTACCGCGGCGCCCTCACCCCGTTCAGCGTCGTCGCCGAAGTCTTCGGCGAAATGTTCGCCAGGCTCGACCCGGCCGTTGCCCTGCCCTTCGTCAGCCATGTGCGCGAATCCCTAATCGGCTTCCTTGTCCGCCTCTCCGACGGCACGGAAGCCAGAGTCGTATACCTCGACAAAGAACGGCCCGCCCAGCCGGTCGTAAAGCTCGCCGGCGGCGACTATGTCGATTTGGAGAAAAGGAAGGATCTTACCATCATCGAAGTCATCGCCAGCTAGAATACTCGGCCGCTGATAATGCCCCGTCTGCGGCGTTGCTCCTCGGCTGCCATCCTCAGCGTACGTACATGTACGCTTCCGGTGTCATCCTCCGGTGCGCCTTGCATCCGGAGCATTCTGAGCGGCCTCTGACTTTATACAAAAGAACTAAAGGCGACGTAAGTCGCCTTTTTTATCTTCTATAAATTGGGTGGGAGAGGGGGGAGGAGGATTATCCATTCCAGGGGCGAAAGAAGTGGTAAACCGACCGAAGGAGACACGCCATGAGCGCCGGCAAACCCTACCTGAATCTCCAGACCAAGATCGCCCTCCTCGTCTGCGGCGTCGTCGCCCTGGCGCTGCTGGTCACCAACACCCTTATCACCCGCCACATCGCCGCCACCGTCGAAACCAGCATCGGCGAAAACGCCGCCGACATCGCCCGCATCATGGCCAGATCGCCCCAGGTCATAGCCAGCCTCGCAGGCGGGTCGGAAGCGCCCGACCTGCAGGCGTTCGCCAGCGGCATCCGCAAAGCCACCAACGTCGAATTCATCGTCGTCATGGACATGGCCGGCATCCGCAAAACCCACCCCAACCCGGCGATAATCGGCCGGCACTTTGTCGGCGGCGACGAAGTCGCCGTGCTCAGAGAAGGCCGCGAATACACCTCCGTCGCCCAGGGCACCCTCGGCCTGTCGCTGCGCGCCTTCACCCCCGTCCTCGCCGCCGACGGCCGCCAGGTCGGCGCCGTCGCCGTTGGCATCCTCCTGCACGACGTCGAACGGGAAATCGCCCGCGCCCGCTCCATCATCTACCTTGCCGTCGGTGTCGGCCTGCTCGTCGGCGTAGCCGGCGCGCTCGCCCTTGCCGCCAACATCAAAAAAACCATGTTCGGCCTTGAGCCCTTCGCCATCGCCCGCCTTGTCGAGGAGCGCAACGCCACCCTCCAGTCGGTCCGCGAAGGCATCATCGCCGTCGACAAAGACGCCCGCATCACCGTCGTCAACGACGAAGCGATGCGTATCCTGCGCAAGGCCGGCCTCGCCGGCGACTTCATCGGCCAAAAGGTCACCGAAAAAATCGCCAACACCAGGCTGCAGGAAGTGCTGGAAAGCGGCCGGGTCGAACTCGACCAGGTGCAGAACATCAACGGCGTCGAAATCCTCACCAACCGCATGCCCATAAGGGTCGACGGGGAAGTCGTCGGCGCCCTCGCCACCTTCCGCGACAAAACGGACATCCGCCTGCTCGCCGAACAGCTCACCGGCATTCGCACCTACGCCGAAGCCCTCCGCGCCCAGACCCACGAATTCATGAACAAACTCCACGTCATCCTCGGCATGGTCAAAATGGAATGCTACGACCAGCTCGCCGCCTACATCAACAGCATCGCCCAGGCCCGCCAGACCGAAGCCGGGTTCGTCACCGGCCAAATCCGCGACCCGGTGCTGGCCGGCTTCCTGCTCGGTAAACTCAGCCGGGCCCGGGAACTGGGGGTCGAACTCGTCCTTGCCCCCTCAGGCAGCCTGCCCCCGCCCGCCGACCCGGAAACCGTCCACGAGCTCATCACCATCGTCGGCAACCTCATCGACAACGCCCTGGACGCTGTCGCCGACGCTCCCCGCAAACGGGTAACCCTCGACTTCGCCGTGGGCGGCGGTGAGCTCACCATCGCCGTTGCCGACAGCGGTCCGGGAATCGACCCCGCCAGCGGCGAAGCAATCTTCGCCAAAGGATTTTCCACAAAAGCCGACGACCGCGGGCTGGGGCTATACCTCGTAAAATGCAGCCTCGACCGCCTCGGCGGGCGCGTCGGTTTCGCCGCCGGCGACGACGGGGGCGCCCGCTTCACAGTAACGATACCCTACACACACGCGGAGGGAACGGCATGATCAAAGTCCTCATCGTCGAAGACGACCCCATGGTAGCCGAATTCAACAAACGCTACCTCGCCAGGACCGAAGGGTTCGAGCTGGCCGCCGTCGCCGCCTCGGGCGACGAAGCCCTGGCCGTCCTCGCCCGCGAAAACGTCGACCTCGTCCTCCTCGACATCTTTATGCCCGGTAAAACCGGGCTTGAGCTCCTGAGCGACATCCGCCGCGCCGGCGACGGGGTCGACGTCATCCTCGTCACCGCCGCCGCCGACCGGGGCAGCATCCAGAAAGCCCTCCAATACGGCGCCGTCGACTACCTCATCAAACCGTTCGAATTCGAGCGGCTCAACGCCTCGCTGACCGCCTACCGCGACAGGGTGCGGCTCATGCGGCAAAATGCCGTCCTCAGCCAGGCCGACCTCGACCGCCGCATCCTCCACAAAGACCTGCCGTCCCAGACCGAACTCCCCAAGGGGCTCGACCGCAACACCCTGCGCCGCGTCTGGACCCAGATCGCCGCCACCGGCGCCGCCGCCTTCTCCACCGAAGACATGGCCCGCACCGTCGGCATCTCGCGGGTATCGATGCGCAAATACCTCGACTTCCTCACCCGGCAAAGCGTGCTCGAAGTCGACGCCGTATACGGCGCCATCGGCCGGCCGGTCTATAAATACCGCTGCGTCAACGCCGACGAGGCCCTGGTCGCCAGATACTGGTGACGCGCCCCGCTTACATTAGTTACAAAACGATTGCTTTAATTGCATAAATGTTTACAAACTAACCTAACATAGCGAAAACCGGGGCCGGAAAGGTATCATGGAAATGATGAACGGGCTGGCAGCGTGCGAGCCTATCCCGACCGGCATCATTTCATACATCCGGAGCGCGCGCGGCAGCCCGAAGAAAAAGAAACAGGAGGGACAGCATGAACAAAGACCTCATTCGGGCCTTAGTGACAGTCGCCGTCGGCGCGGCCATCTGGTTCGCCCCGGTGCCTGCGGGAGTCAAGCCGCAGGCGTGGCACCTCTTCGCCATCTTCGTGTCCACCATCCTCGGTTTCATCCTCCAGCCGCTGCCGATGGGCTCGATTGCCATCATCAGTCTTACATTTTCCGCCCTCGCCGGCATACTCAAACCGGCCGAAGTGCTGAGCGGCTTCGCCAACGGCACTATCTGGCTCATCGTCGCCGCCTTCCTCTTCGCCCGCGGCTTCATCAAATCCGGCCTCGGCCGCCGCATCGCCTACAAATTCATGAGCGTGCTCGGCGGTAGCACTCTGTCGCTCGGCTACTCCCTCGTCGCCAGCGACCTCGTCATCAGCATGGCCACTCCGTCCAACACCGCCCGCGCCGGCGGCATCCTCTTCCCCATCGCCCGTAGCCTGAGCTCCGCTTTCGGTTCCGAGCCGGGCGACAGCCCCCGCCGCTTCGGCGCCTACATGATGCAGACCGTCTATCAGGGCAACGTCGTCACCTCCGCCATGTTCATGACCGCCATGGCCGGCAACCCGCTGTGCGTCGAACTGGCGCGCAAAACCCTCAACATCAACATCACCTGGATCGACTGGGCGGTGGCCGCCATCGTGCCCGGCATCATCTCGCTCATCGTCGTTCCCTACATCCTCTACATCATCTATCCGCCCGAAGTCAGGAAAACGCCGGAAGCCAAAGAAATCGCCGCCGCCGAGCTTGCCAAAATGGGCCCCATGTCCACCGCGGAAAAGATCGTCGCCGCCGCCTTCGTCCTCGCCCTGGCCCTGTGGGTCGCCGCCGGCCTCAAGAAAGTGCTGCCCTGGGTGCCGGTAGTCGACGCCACCATCGTCGCCCTGCTCGCCGTATCCATAATGCTTGTCACCAAAGTCCTCGACTGGAAAGACGTCCTCGATGAAAAAGGCGCCTGGGACACCCTCATCTGGATGGGCACCATCGTCGGCCTGGCCGGTTTCCTCGCCAAGCTCGGCTTCATCCCCTGGTTCGCCAAATACGTCAGCGCCAACATCGCCGGCATCGCCTGGGTGCCCGCCCTGGCCATCCTCCTCGCCGTTTACATGTACGCCCACTACGGCTTCGCCAGCCTCACCGCCCACATCACCGCCATGTACGCCGCCTTCACCGCCGTGGCCGTGGCCGCCGGCGCGCCCCCCATGCTCGCCGCGCTCGCCTTCGCCTTCCTCTCCAACCTCTGCATGTCCCTCACCCACTACGCCGCCGGCCCGTCGCCGATCTTCTTCAACGCCGGCTACCTCGACCAAGGCGCCTGGTGGCGGCTCGGCTTCATCGTCTCGGTCATCAACCTCGTCATCTGGGTCGGCCTCGGCTCGATGTGGTGGAAAATCCTCGGATTGTGGTAAAATATCCTTAAAGGAAATAGACAAGGGGGAGAACAATGGACATCCGGGAAGAAGCGCTCAAAGTCCGTAAGGAGCACCAGGGCATCTTGGGAGTCGCGGCCAAAGTGCCGCTCAAAAACCGGCAAGACCTCAGCATCCTTTACACTCCGGGGGTTGCCGAACCCTGTAAAGACATCAAAGCAAACAAAGACCTCTCCTTCGAAATCACCTGCCGCGGCAACATGGTCGCCGTCGTCAGCGACGGCACGCGCGTCCTCGGCCTCGGCGACATCGGCCCCGAAGCCGGCCTGCCGGTAATGGAAGGCAAATCCGTCCTCTTCAAAGTCTTCGGCGACGTCGATGCCGTTCCCATCTGCCTCGACACCAAAGACCCGGCGAAAATCATCGAAACCGTCAAACTCCTTCAGCCCAGCTTCGCGGGCATCAACCTCGAAGACCTCTCCTCCCCGAAATGCTACGACATCGAAGACACCCTTAAAAAAGAAATGGACATCCCCGTCTTCCACGACGACCAGCACGGCACCGCCATCGCCGCCCTCTCCGCTCTCATCGGCGCCCTCCGGTTCGTCAAAAAAGACATCAAAACAGCGCGGATAATCGTCAACGGCGCGGGCGCGGCCGGCACCGCCATCGGTCGCCAGCTCGTCAACGCCGGGGCCGCCAACCTCGTCATGGTGGACTTGGCCGGCGCCCTCTACGACGGCATGCCCGGCCTCAACCGCGTCCAGGCCGAACTGGCCAAAAACACCAACAAAGACAAGCAACAAGGCAACCTCGTCGACTTCGCCAAAGGCGCCGACGTCCTCATCGGCGTCTCCGGGCCAAACCTGTTCACCAAAGAAATCGTCGCCAGCATGGGCAAAGACGCCATCGTCTTCGGCATGGCCAACCCCGTCCCCGAAACCACCTACGCCGACGCCAAAGCCGCCGGCGCTAGGGTGGCGGGCACCGGCCGCTCGGACGCCCCCAACCAGGTCAACAACGTCACCGTCTTCCCCGGCATCTTCCGGGGAGCGATGGACGTCAGGGCGCGCCAGATCAACGAAGAGATGAAGCTAGCGGCAGCCTACGCCATCGCCGACCTGCTGCCGGAAAAAGACCTCAGGGAAGACTTCGTCGTCGTCGACGCCTTCGACCCGCGCGTCGCCCCGGCAGTCGCGGCCGCTGTCGCCAAAACCGCCATCGAAACCGGCGTCGCAAGGATTAATGTAGATCCCGAAGAAATCCGTAAACGCACCGCCGCCCGTATCGGTCGGTAAGCACATATTTAAAGGCCGGAGTCGAAGACTCCGGCCTTTGCCATCTCATAAATCCGGCAAAAACTCCTGCGCCTGAACCTTGCGGAACTCCAATCCGGCGAAATGCAGCCGCTCCTCGCCCGGCACCCCGGCCGCCGTCATCGTCTCCATCATCCGCCGTCCCAGGCCATACAGCACGGCTTCATTATCCGCCACCGGCAGGAGCACGAAGCGACCGCTTTCCCCCTCGGCGGCCAGCTCCACCGTCAGGAACCCGTCCTCGACGAACACGCGGAAAGCGTCGAGTTTCAGCTGAAGGTTCTGGTCGCCGACTAGCTCATACCCGCCCGCGTACCGCAGCCAGGAAGAGGGGATAGGGGAGGGGGCGCAGCGCATACCTGCCGTCGACACCTTCGCTCCGTCGCGGAGGAAAACGACCTCCTCGCCGTTCACCGTCCGGAAAGCCACAGCCATATCCTTGCCGAACAGCGACAGCGGCACAGGCGCCACTCCGCCAAGCAGCAGCTCCGGCGTCTGCCAGCCGTCCTCGCCGGGCGTCAGGCGGAAACGCCACCCCCGCACCGCCAGTTCCGGGCGCGCGCCGGGCTTCACCTTCGCCAGCCCCGCCACCGTCCCGTAAAAGCCGCCCGGCGCGGCCGCCGGCGTCCCCGGCGGCGGGGGCGCCTTGACAGCCGTTCCGTCCGCCGGTGTAAGCCCTGTTTTCACCGCGATGGCCGCCTTCATCAGGCCGACGACCGCGTCCTTCGACCGCGCCCCCGCCGAATTGGTCATAACCACCACCCCCAGCTTATGGTCGGGAGCGGTCAGCACATGGCAGCGGAACAGAAACGTCTCCCCGCCGTGGCCGGCTATCTTGCCGGCGTAGGCGAGCTCCGGGTACTCGAGGAAAAACTCCAGACCGATGCGGAAAGTGCCGTCAAGCGGCGAAGCCGGCTGTTCGCGCAGCAGCTCCCGCACCGCCGCCGGCGACAGGATGCGTTGTCCGCCGCTTTCACCCTCATTGAAAAGCATCGCCAGGAAGCGGCCAAGATCGGCCACGCTCGTATACAGGCCGCCTGCGGGCACGTCGCGGATGCCGACATCCGCCCGTTCCCGCCCGTCCTTATCGTAACCCTTCGCCAGGCGGCTCATCACCGCCGGCCGCGGGGCAAAGGACGAATGAGTCATACCCAGCGGCGCCAGCAGCCGCCGGTCGAGATAACCGGCGTACGCCTCGCCCGCCGCCCGCTCCACGGCCACGCCCGCCAGGCACGAACCGGCATTCGAATAAGCCGCGATATAGCCCGGCGGGTAAGCGGCGTACTCCTCCTTCAGCAAAGCGACAATCGCCGTAAAAGGCGGCGGATCGTCGCCCCACATGCCGCCCACGATATCGCTCGGCAGCCCCGCATGGTGGGTCAGCAGATGGCGGAGCGTCACCGGCGGCGCGGCCGGGAACCGCGACCGCAGTGAAAAATCGGGCAGATATGCGGCCACAGGCTTGTCCAGGTCCAGCTTCCCCTCGTCGCACAGCTGCATCGCCGCCGCTGCGTTCAGCAGCTTCGAAACCGAACCGGCGCGGTACACCGTAGCGGGTGTGGCCGGAACGCCCCCCGCGGCATCCGCCCACCCGAACCCCCGCGCCCAAACGATACGATCTCCGTCCACCACCGCCGCGCTCACCCCCACCAGCTTATACCGCTCCATCTCGCGGCCGATCAGCGCGGCGGCATACGCGTCGAAAGCCTGCCAGTCGCCGGGGAAGCTCTGCTGCGGCGCGGCCGGCGAACAGGCGGCCAGCAGCAGCAGTCCGGCGAGCAATACAAGGGAATAGCGTCTCACAGGCGTTTCCCCCCTTGTCCCAAGGTGGCTCATCATGTTGCCGGAGAAATTCGCCGCCATCGCCGCCAACCCCTGCCGGCCGCGCGGGACCCCGCTGGCAAAATATACATAAAGCAGACAGCATATTTCTGTGGCCATTCGCAGGAATCGTTTCGCCGTATGTAGAAAAAGTAGCCACCAAACAACATTGGCTTCAAGCACCACCACAGCGACATCCAAGCTTACCTGTCCCGGCGGCGCTCTAGCAGGAGCCTGCCGCACAAGGGCGGGCTGTCCGGCTTGCCTGTTACGCCCGGCAGCACCAAGGGGCCGTCTTGTGTTTGCATCATGGGAAGGGGAGATTATTCAATGACTACTGACGGCACTGCCAACAAAGGCCGCCGCACGGCGGCGGAAATCCTCGACATGTTCGCCGAAATCGCTCCATACCTCAACGACGCCGTCGCCGGCGACATCGGCGTATCGGTCATCAAGGACGGTGTATACATCGCCTACGTCCCGGCCGAATCGCTCAACCTCGGCAACAAGGTCGGCGACCCCGTCAAGGGCAAAGTCAGCCAGAGATGCCTTGAAACCGGCGAAACCATCACCGATATCGTATCGCGGGAAAAATCCGCCTACGGGGTGCCCTACGCCGCCTGCGCCATCGCCATCAAAGACGGCGACAAAGTTGTCGGCTGCGTCACCACCACCCAGACCGTCGACAAGCAGGAGAAGATCCAGGCGGCCGCCAGCGACCTGGCCTCATCCGCCGAAGAACTCACCGCCGGCATGCAGCAGCTCGCCGCCGGCGCCCAGACCGTCGCCGCCGCCAGCCACGACCTCGGCAAGCTCGGTCAGCAGCTCGCCGTCGCTGCCAAACAGACCGACGACATCGTCGCCTTCATCAAAAACATCGCTGACCAGACCAACCTCCTCGGCCTCAACGCCGCCATCGAGGCCGCCCGTGTAGGCGAACTGGGCCGCGGCTTCGGGGTGGTTGCCGAGGAAGTCCGCAAACTCGCCACCGCCAGCTCGGAATCGGTAAAAGAAATCACCACCGCGCTCAAGACCATCCAGAACTCGGTCAACTCCCTCGCCGGCAAAAGCGGCACCATCGACGCCAACATCAATAACCAGACACTCTCCATCCAGGAAATGGCCAAAGCCAGCCAGGCGCTTGCCGTCCTCGCCACCGAACTCACCCACGTAGCCGCCTCGCTGTACGAAAACCGCTAACCATAATCAGCAGCCAAAAAAGGCAACCCGCCGGCGGGTTGCCTTGTCGTTTATCGGGACTATCTCGTCCGCAGCGCGTTATAAGAAACCGTGGACGCATGGGCGATGAAATTGCTGGCGTACCTCTCCGGCCGGCGGGCGGCGATCTCGTCGAGGAGGCGGCGCCACCCTCCTGCCCGTCCCCGGAGGAAAAAAGCCGCCGAGGACGAATAATACCAACAACACACCGGCCCGGTCCGGCCGAACGGCACGCCGCATCTGCAAGTGTGGCTGGCAGGCCCGAAAAATATATCGATCGGGGTGGCCGCGAATGCTTGAATACCTGCTTTCGATAACCAGGCACCTCTTCCAGGAAATCACCGTACTCCTCTTCCTCGTCTTCCTCCTCGCCAGAACCAAAGGCTTCAAAAAATACATGCTCAACCACGAAGCGTCGCCGCGCGACAAACTGCTGCTCACGCTCGTCTTCGGCGCGCTCTCCATCCTCGGCACCTATACCGGCATGCCTGTCGACGGAGCCATCGCCAACACCCGGGCGGTCGGCGCCGTAGTCGGCGGCCTCATCGGCGGTCCGTTCGTCGGCGCCGGAGCCGGGCTCATGGCAGGCGTGCACCGCCTCTTCTTCGGCGGGGCCACCGTCTACGCCAGCGCCGCCTCCACCATCATCGAAGGCTTCATCGCCGGCCTGCTGGCATCCAAGATCAACCTGCGCAAAGAACGGTGGCGTTACGCCCTCTTCCTCACCGCCGCCCTTGAAGTGTTCCACATGGCGCTCCTGCTCCTCTCTCCCTCGCCGGAGCAGGCGCTCGAAATCGTCAAAGCCATCGGCGCGCCGATGATAATCATCAACTCCATCGGCGTCGCCGCCTTCCTCGCCGTCATCGACACCCTGTCGCGCGAACGGGAGAAAGTCGAAGGCGCTGCGGCCCAACTGACGCTGGAGATCGCCAACAAAACCCTCACCTACATGCGCAAAGGTCTCAACCCCGCCTCAGCCGCGCAGACGATACGGATAATCGCCGCCAGCGTCGAAAACCTGGCGGCTGTCGCCATCACCTCCCGCGACCGCATCCTCGCTTTCGAAGGCATGGGCAAAGACCATCACCGGCCCGGATCGGACAGCGGCATCATCACCACCAGCACCCGTCAGGTGATGAAAACCGGCCAATACCTGGTCGTCCAGCAGAAAGCCGGCATCGGCTGCGTCGACCCCGACTGCCCGCTCGCTTCCAAAGTCGTCGTGCCCCTCACCTACCGCGGCGAAGTCGCCGGCGCGCTCGTCCTCTACAAAGCCGCCGAAAACGGCATATCACCCTTCGAGGTCGAGCTGGCCATCGGCCTCGGCCAGCTCGTCTCCACCCAGATCGAAGCCAGCGGCGGCGAGCTCGAGGCCCAGCTCCGCACACGGGCCGAGATCAAGGCCCTCCAGGCCCAGATAAACCCCCATTTCCTCTTCAACGCCATCAACACCATCGTCTACTACTGCCGCAAACAGCCGGAGACAGCCCGCGAACTGCTGCTCCACCTCGGGCAATTCTACCGCAACAACATCAGCGGCCTCGAAGAACTCGTCGACCTGGAAACGGAAATCCGCCACGTCGACTCCTACGTCCACATCGAAATGGCCCGTTTCCACGGCAAACTCAAAGTCGTCT
Source organism: Sporomusaceae bacterium (assembly GCA_031460455.1). Classification (NCBI taxonomy): domain Bacteria; kingdom Bacillati; phylum Bacillota; class Negativicutes; order Selenomonadales; family Sporomusaceae; species Sporomusaceae bacterium. Next base: position 1,797 of record JAVKTQ010000011.1, on the reverse strand, counting down.
ACGACATCCCGCCCGGCTGCAGCTGCCTGCTGCCGCCCCTCATCCTCCAGCCCCTCGTCGAAAACGCCATCCGCCACGGCATCTACCCCAAGAAAAGAGGCGGCGCCGTCAAAGTATCGGCCCGGATGACGGCCGGCACAACCGTCCTCACCGTCGAAGACGACGGTGTCGGCATGGACCCCGCCGTCGCCGCCAAGGCGCTCGAAAACGACCCCGGCAGGAAAACCATCGGCCTCGGCAACGTGAACGCCCGGCTCAAGAGCCTCTACGGCGAAAACTCCGGCATCAGAATAGAAAGCGCCCCCGACCGGGGCACCCGCGTCACCATCACCATTCCCGGCGAGAGGACTGAACGAGATGCGACTCAAAGCCCTGATAGTTGACGACGAATTCCCCGCCCGCGAAGAACTGGCCTGCATGCTTGAAGAATCCGGCGCGGTTGAAGTAATCGGCGCCTTGGAGGACGGGGAAGAAGCCCTGGAATTCCTGCGTGAGCGGCCGGTCGACGTCGTCTTCCTCGACATCCAGATGCCGACCATGGACGGGCTTGCCGCCGCCAGGGAAATCATGGCCCTCGCCGACCGCCCGCGGGTCGTCTTCACCACCGGCTTCAGCGAACACGCCGTCAAAGCGTTCGAACTCGAAGCCAGCGACTACCTCGTCAAGCCCTATTCCAAAGAAAGACTCGAAAAGGCGATCCGCAAGATCCAGGACCACTACGGCGGCGAGGAAAAAACCGCCGGCCTCCCGCCCGTGGGCACGGAAACCGGCGGCAAACTGCCCGTGTGGGCCAATGGCCGCCTCATCCTGCTGAGCACCGCCGACATCTTCTTCGCCAAGGCCGCCGGCAAAAGGAACACCCTCATCGTCGCCCGCAAAGGCGAGTTCGCCACCAGCACCACCCTGCGCGAACTTGAAGCCAAGCTGAGCAAAGCCAACTTCATCCGCACCCACAAAAGCTACCTCGTCAACGTCGAACGCATCGAAGAAGTCGTCCCCTGGTTCAACAACACCTACCTGCTGGTTCTCCAGGACTGCCCCGTCCGCGACATCCCGGTGGCCCGCCACTACGTCCGCGACTTCAACCTGCGCCTGCGCCTTTAGCCGCCGCCGAAAACCCACACTCTCAGGCCAATAATTTGGTATCTTAGTCCAACAGGTAAGACAAGCGGCAAAAAAGCAGCATATAATTAAAAAGTGGCAATAATATAAACAGAAATCCCATCCGCATATTTTCGCAGGGAGGGATGACCAGTGGGGAGAGAGACAAGGAACAAAATCCTATTTTCCGCTTACGCCAGACTGCCTGAAGGAACCTGCGGGGCCGAAGTGGTCAAAACCATCGGCATCGTCGTCGTCGTCGACATAAACGACGGCGGCCGCATCATCGACGCCGAATGCACGCTGCCCACCGGCGTCGCCCGCAAACTCATCGCCGAACTCCTCATCGGCCGGTCGCTGGCCGCCAACCCGGAACAACTCGTTTCCCAAATCGCCGCCGTTTTCCAGGACAGCAGCCTGCGGGCCGTCATTGCGGCCGTCCGCACATTGTACAACCGTTACGCCAGCCACATCCAGGCGGCAGAGGCGCGTCCCGCCATCACGATGCTGCCGGAGCGGCGCTTCGAAGGCCCGGACGCCACCGCCGCAAGCTAGTAGTAAGTCACCAAAATCACTACATATCTCATCAAGGGGGAGAATACATGAAACCGCTTAAAGACATCGTCGTCCTCGATCTCACGCGTGTCCTCGCCGGCCCCTACTGCGGCATGGTTCTGGCCGACTACGGCTGCAACG